>CAMDHS010000014.1 GCA_945898115.1 Comamonas sp. lk | reverse complement strand
GCTGCAACGCCCAAACCCCGAAGCCGTCGCGGCGACGGCGCAGTTTTTAAGTGGCGCAGGCAGACCAACAGGCACTACGCCAGTAGAAGCCTAGCCGAAGCTCAATAACCAAATGTGGACTTCGGCTCCCCTCTCTCGCCCGCTGGGCGAGAGAGGGGCTGGGGGAGAGAGTGGGCAAAAAAACCAAGCCCCGGCAAGGCGCACTAAAACCCAAAGCCCAAAACCCAAAACCCAAAACCCAATCTAGACAGCGCCGCCTCGCCCACCAAAAATCGCCGACCCCACCCGCACCATGGTGCTACTCGCGTGCACCGCCGCTTCCAGGTCCGCGCTCATGCCCATGGACAGGGTGTCCAGCGCCAGGCCGTCTGCGCACAGGCGGTCAAACAGCGCCTTGGCCTGGCGGTGAACCAGCAGCGCGGTGGCAAAGTCGGCAGCCGGTTCGGGGATGGTCATCAGCCCGCGCAGCCGCAGATGGGGCAGCACCACAATGTCGTGCGCCAGCGCCAGCGCCTCCGTGGGGGCGACACCGGCTTTGCCCGCACCCCCGTCAATATTGACCTGAATACACACATTGAGCGGTGCCAGCGTGGCCGGGCGTTGTTCGCTCAGGCGCTGGGCGATCTTGAGCCGGTCCACCGAATGCACCCAGTCAAAGTGCGCCGCCACCAGCCGGGTTTTGTTGCTTTGCACCGGGCCAATGCAATGCCACACCAGACCCAGCGACTCCAGGGTGGCGATCTTTTCCACGCCTTCTTGGATGTAGTTCTCGCCAAAGTCGCGTTGCCCGCAGGCTGCGGCCTGTGCCACCGCCTCTGGCGGGAAGGTTTTGGACACCGCCAACAGCTGCACCGCGTCCGTGTTGCGCCCGGCGCTGGCGCAGGCCTCTTGGATACGCGCGCGAACTATCTGTAAATTGGTTTCAATTGTCATAGTGATCGTGGTGATAATCGTCCGCTAGGGTAACAAAGCGCAGGCCTGCCCATGGCGGATGCCTGAGAACAAAGGGAGTTTTTTCCGTGGATATTGCACAACTGCTGGCGTTTTGCGTCAAAAGCAAAGCCTCAGACCTGCATTTGTCGGCCGGCCTGCCGCCCATGCTGCGCATCCATGGGGATGTGCGCCGCCTCAATTTGCCGCCCCTGTCGCACAAAGAAGTGCATTCCATGGCCTACGACGTGATGACCGATTCGCAGCGCAAACGCTACGAAGTAGACCTGGAAATCGACTTTTCCTTTGAGCTCGAGGGCCTGTCGCGCTTTCGCGTCAACGCCTTTAACCACCTGCGCGGCGCCGGGGCGGTGTTCCGAGCTATCCCGAGCAAGATCCTGAACCTGGTCGAATTGGGCGCGCCGCCGATTTTTGCCGAGTTGTCGCTCAAGCCGCGCGGGCTGGTGCTGGTGACTGGGCCCACGGGCTCGGGCAAATCCACCACGCTGGCGGCCATGGTCAACCACCTCAACGAAAACCACAGCGGCCATGTGCTGACCATCGAAGATCCGGTCGAATTTGTGCACCAGTCCAAAAATTGCCTTATCAACCAGCGTGAAGTCGGGCCGCACACGCACGGCTTTTCGCAAGCCCTGCGCTCGGCCCTGCGCGAAGACCCGGACGTGATTTTGGTGGGCGAGCTGCGCGACCTGGAAACCATCCGCTTGGCCATGACGGCGGCCGAGACCGGGCATCTGGTGTTTGGCACCTTGCACACCTCGAGCGCTGCCAAGACCATAGACCGCATCATTGACGTGTTTCCCGGGGATGAGAAAGAGATGCTGCGCGCCATGCTCTCAGAATCCTTGCAGGCGGTGATCTCGCAAACCCTGTGTAAAACAGTCGAGGGCGACAGCCGCATTGCGGCCCATGAAATCTTGATCGGCACCAACGCCGTGCGCAACCTGATCCGCGAATCCAAAATCGCGCAAATCTACTCCGCCATCCAGACCGGCAACAACGTCGGCATGCAAACCCTGGACCAAAACCTGACCGACCTGGTGCGCGCCAAGCGCATCCACCCGTCCGAGGCGCGCAGCAAGGCCAAGGTGCCGGAAAACTTCCCTGGCTAAAACCTCCGCCTGCCCCACCCGCCCCACCCGCCCCGCCTGCCCTACCGCAACCGCCCCAAAGGAGTGTCCTGATGACCCGTGACCAGGCTTCGCAACTGATCTCTGACTTGCTCAAACTCATGGTTGCCAAAAAAGGCAGTGACCTGTTCATCACCGCCGACTTTCCCCCGGCCATCAAGATCGACGGCACCATGACGCGCGCGTCGCCCCAAAATCTGCAGCCCGAACACACCGTGATGCTGGTGCGCGCCTTGATGAACGACCGCCAGACTGCTGACTTTGAACGCACCAAGGAAAGCAATTTCGCCATTTCGCCCACGGGGCTGGGGCGTTTTCGGGTCAACGCCTTTGTGCAATTGGGCAAGGTGGGCATGGTGCTGCGGGTGATTCCCACCACGCCGCCCACCATCGACGGCATGGGCCTGCCGCAGGTGCTCAAGGACGTGGCGCTTTACAGCCGCGGCCTGTGCGTGCTGGTGGGCGCCAGCGGCTCGGGCAAGTCCACCGCGCTGGCGGCCATGGTCGATTGGCGCAACGAAAAGTCTTTTGGCCACATCATCACCGTCGAAGACCCGGTCGAATTTGTCCACCCGCACAAAAACTGCATCGTCACCCAGCGCGAAGTGGGCCTGGACACTGAAAGCTGGGACAGCGCCCTGAAAAACACCTTGCGCCAAGCACCCGACGTCATCGTCATGGGGGAGTTGCGCGACCGCGAAAGCACCGAACTGGCCATCGCCTTTGCCGAAACCGGCCACCTGGTGATTGCCACCTTGCACGCCAACAGCGCCAACCAGGCGCTGGACCGCATCATTAACTTTTTGCCAGACGAGCGCCGACCGCAGCTCTTGATGGATTTGTCGCTCAACCTGCGCGCCATCGTGTCGCAGCGCCTGGTGCCGCGCGTGGGCGGCAAGGGCCGTGCCTCCGCCGTGGAGGTGCTGCTTAACTCCAGCACCGTGGCGGCCTTGATCCAAAAGGGCGAGGTGCTCGAAGTCAAGGAAGTGATGAAAAAAAGCCGGGAAATGGGCATGCAAACCTTTGACCAGGCCCTGTTTGATCTGTACGAAGCGCGCACCATCAGCTACCCCGACGCGCTGCGCAACGCCGACTCCATCAACGACTTGCGCTTGCAAATTAAACTACACGGCAAGGACACCCGCGACAATGACCTGAGCGCGGGCACCGAACACCTGGAGATCGTCTGATCCCGGTGGGCCATTCCGCCATTGCCGTGCTAATTTGAACCTGGAATATTTGTCATGACCCAAGCCTCTTCCGTCAACGCCAAGTCTTACGAGGCCGCAGCGCCCCAATCCGTGGCCTTTTTGGGCCTGGGCGTGATGGGTTTCCCCATGGCCGGCCACCTGGCGCGCGCCGGTCACCGCGTCACCGTCTACAACCGCAGCAGCGCCAAGGCCCAGGCCTGGGTGGCCGAGTTTGGCGCTACCGCCAGTGTGCGCGGTGCCCATAACCATGCCGCCACCCCGCGTGAAGCGGCGGCGCAAGCTGACATCGTGTTTTGCTGCGTCGGCAACGACGACGACTTGCGCAGCGTCACCCTGGGCGCCAACGGTGCTTTTGCCGGCATGCGCGAAGGCGCGGTGTTTGTGGACCACACCACCGCCTCGGCCAATATCGCGCGTGAACTCAGCGCGGCCGCGCGCAACCTGGGCTTGCAGTTTGTGGACGCACCTGTTAGCGGCGGCCAGGCCGGCGCGCAAAACGGCATGCTCACGGTGATGTGCGGTGGCGACGCGGCCGCATTTGCTGCGGTGCAAGCCACGGGCATGGCGTTTTCACGCGCATTCACCTTGCTGGGTGAGAGCGGCGCGGGCCAACTGGCCAAGATGGTCAACCAGATCGCCATTGCCGGCCTGGTGCAGGGCCTGAGCGAGGCGGTCGCCTTTGGCCAACATGCCGGCCTGGATATGAACCAGGTGCTGGATGTGATCGGCAAGGGCGCCGCGCAAAGCTGGCAGATGGACAACCGCGGCAAGACCATGGTGGCCGACAAGTTTGACTTTGGCTTTGCCGTGGACTGGATGCGCAAAGACCTGGGCCTGGTGCTCGACGAGGCTAAGCGCAATGGCGCACGTGTTCCCGTGACCGCCTTGGTAGACCAGTTTTACGCCGACGTGCAGCAAATGGGTGGCAAGCGCTGGGACACGTCAAGCCTGATCAAGCGCCTGAAGTAAGCGCCGCAGCAACGGGAGCCTTATTTTGGGGCGTCAGCAGGTGGCGCGATGCGCGCCAACTCTTCTTCGGTGATCACCTCAAGCACGCGCACCACTTTCTTCACCCCCGGCGTTGCGGTTACCACTTCGGTCACGCGCTTGGCTTCACGCGCGGTGACGCGGCCCAGCACATACACCACGCCACGTTCAGTGACAATTTTGAAGGCGTTATTCGTCAGGTCTTTGGCATCAAAAATAGCGGCTTTGACGCGTCCGCTGGTGATGGCGTCGTTGGAGCGCTCGGTGAATGTGGTGTTGCCCATGACAGCGAGTTCGTTGAGCACGGTGCTGACGTTGTCCACGCCCTTGACCATTTGTTCGGCCAGCGCCTTGTCTTGCGCCGTGGGCACTTCCCCGGTGATCAAGGCCTGGCGGTTGTAGCTGGTGACGCTGATGTGCGCTCGCTCGCCGATATTGATGCGCATCTGGTTGGCCGCCTTGAGCTCGATGTTCTGGTCTTCAAGCTGGGTGCCCGAGCTGCGCCGGTCGGCGGCGACAAAGCCGGTCATCAGCGCGCCGCCAGCGGCCAGCGGAAAGCAGCCGCTCAGGGACAGCACACTGCCCAGGAGCGCCGTGCCCAAAACCAGGGGTCGGATTACGCCAAAAAGGGCGTGGCGGGATGGGGTGTGGGTACGGGTTTTCATAAAGAGTTTTCCTGGTCGCCCATGAGTTGGGCATCAACACCATCGCACAGGCAATGGATGGTTAAAAGATGGACTTCCTGCACACGTGCAGTGCGGTCGTGTGGCACGCAAATATGCACATCGGTATCGCGCAGCGCCTGGTTCATTTTGCCGCCGCCGCGCCCGGTGAGTGCCACCACCACCATGTCGCGCTGGTGCGCGGCCTCGATGGCGGCCAGCACATTGGCCGAGTTGCCGCTGGTGGTAATGGCCAGCAGCACGTCGCCGCTTTGGCCCAGGGCGCGCACCTGGCGCGAAAAAATCGAGGTGAAGTCGTAGTCGTTGGCAATGGCCGTGATGATGGACGTGTCGGTGGTCAGGGCGATGGCGCCGAGCTCAGGCCGCTCGCGCTCAAAGCGGCCGACAAACTCTGCCGAGAAGTGCTGCGCATCCGCCGCCGAGCCGCCGTTGCCGCAGGCCAGCACTTTGCCGCCGCTGGTCACGCAGGCCAATATGGCCTGAATCGCTTGCGCAATGGGTTTGCTAAGGACCTGGGCCGACTGGTATTTCAGGTCGGCGCTGTCGATGAAATGTTGTTCAATTCTTTGTTCAAGCATGGTGGGGATGATACCGCGCGCCTATTTCGCCCCACCGGGCCTGCGCTTGGCTATTGCGCATCAAAGGCCGCGCGCAGCCAGTGGCAACCCTCGGGCGTGACCTCGATCACATCAAAGCGGCAGGGTGGCAGCGTGCGCACCCTGAGCAAATAGTGCTGCGCCGCCAGCACCACGCGGCGCTGCTTGGTGCGCCCCACGCTGGCCGCTGCCGTTCCGTGCAGGCTCGATTTGCGCCGGCGCACCTCCACAAACACCAGCGTGCCGTCGGGGTCAAGCAGGACCAGGTCGATTTCTCCGCCGCCGCGCCCGGGGGTTCGATAATTGCGGCATACCAGGCGCAGGCCTTGCTGCTGCAAATACAGCAAAGCCTCGTCTTCGGCCGCGTCACCGACTTTTTTGGTGCTGGCTGGTTTGGTGTTGTTTGGAAGGAAACCCATTTGTGAGTGCCTCTTTTACCTCTGCCCTGGGGGCCGCCCTGGAGGCGGCCGGTTCTCAGCATTATCCGCAGGGCGCGCTGTATGTGGTGGCCACACCGATAGGTAATTTGGCCGATATCAGCCTGCGCGCGCTGCATGTGCTGGCGCTGGCCGACCGCGTGGCCTGCGAAGACACGCGCCACACCCAGGCCATGCTGCGCGCCTATGGCATCGACAAATCGGGCGCCCAGCTGCTGGCGGTGCACCAGCACAACGAGGCGCAGGCCGCGCACACCGTGGTCGAGCTGCTGCATGCGGGCCTGCGCGTGGCCTATGTGAGTGATGCGGGCACGCCAGGGGTGAGTGACCCCGGCGCCCGCCTGGTGGCGCAGGTGCGCGCCCAGGGCTTGCGCGTGGTGCCCCTGCCGGGTGCCAGCAGCGTGACCACGCTGCTCAGCGCGGCGGGCGTGGCGCAAGACGGCGCGGGCAGTACCGGTTTTGTATTTGCCGGCTTTTTGTCGTCCAAGGCCACCGAGCGCGCGCACGCGGTGCAGGTGCTGGCCACCCAGCCCATGGCCACCGTGCTGCTGGAAGCACCCCACCGCATCGAGGCGCTGGCCTTGGCCTTAGCTGTGCTGGGCGAGCGCCTGGTGACGGTTGGGCGCGAGCTGACCAAGCAGTTTGAGGAAATCGCCACCGTGCGCACGGACGCGCTGGTGGCCTGGCTGGCGGCGGACGCCAACCGCTTGCGCGGCGAATTTGTATTGGTCTTGCACCCGCTGCAGGCCACGGCCGAGGTGGCGCAGGACGACCGGGTGCTCAAACTGCTGCTCGAACAACTGCCGCTCAAGACCGCCGTCAAGCTGGCTGCTGACATCAGCGGCGAGCCGCGCAACGCCTTGTATGAGCGGGCGCTGGCGCTGAAGGCGGCGCCCGAGGCGTAGAAACGGCGCTGTTAAACCCGACGCGCCAGTTCGGCAGCCTTGCCGGTGTAGCGCGCTGGCGTCATGGCCAGCAGGCGCTGCTTTTCGCTCTCGGGAATGGCCAGCGCGGCGATAAAGCCCTGCATCAGTTCCCGCGTCATGGCCTCGCCCCGGGTGAACTTCTTGAGCTGCTCGTAGGGCTGGGGCAGGCCAAAGCGGCGCATCACGGTCTGGATGGGTTCGGCCAGCACTTCCCAAGAGGCATCGAGGTCGCGCGCGATGGCCGCATGGTTGATTTCTAGCTTGCCCAAACCGGCTTGCAGCGACTGGTAGGCCAGCACCGCGTAGCCCAGCGCCACGCCCATATTGCGCAGCACGGTGGAGTCGGTCAGGTCGCGCTGCCAGCGGCTGATGGGCAGCTTTTCGCTCAGGTGGCGCAAGAGCGCGTTGGACAGGCCCAGGTTGCCTTCGGCGTTTTCAAAATCAATCGGGTTGACCTTGTGCGGCATGGTGCTTGAGCCCACTTCGCCGTCGCGCAGCTTTTGCTTGAAATAGCCCAGCGACACATAGCCCCAGACATCGCGCGACCAGTCGATCAGGATGGTGTTGGTGCGTGCCACCGCGTCAAACAATTCGGCCATGTAGTCGTGCGGCTCAATCTGGATGCTGTAAGGCTGAAACACCAGGCCCAGGCCCAGGGGCTCGGGCGCCTCAATCACTTTTTTGCTGAAGGCTTCCCAGTCAAAGTCGGGCCAGGCTGACAGGTGGGCGTTGTAGTTGCCCACGGCGCCGTTCATCTTGCCCAAAACTTTGACGTTGGCGATTTTTTCGCAGGCGGCTTGCAGGCGTACCACCACGTTGGCAATTTCCTTGCCCACGGTGGTGGGGCTGGCGGTCTGGCCATGGGTGCGGCTGAGCATGGGCACATCGGCAAACGCGTGCGCCATGTCACGCAGCTTGAGCACCAGGCGGTCGAGCTGGGGCAACACGACCAAGTCGCGCGCCACACGCAGTTGCAGGGCGTGGCTGGTGTTGTTGATGTCCTCGCTGGTGCAGGCAAAGTGCACGAATTCGCTCGCGGCCAGCAGCTCAGGCCGCGCCTCGAACTTGGACTTGAGCCAGTATTCGACCGCCTTGACGTCGTGGTTGGTGGTTTTCTCAATGGCCTTGATGGCCTCGCCGTCGGCGACCGAGAAGTTTTTGACCAGCGCCAGCAGGTAGCTGCGCGCACCGGGGCTCAAGGGTTTGAATTCTGCAAAACCGGCGTCGCTCAAGGCGATAAACCAGGCCACTTCCACCTGCACGCGCCGGTGCATATAGCCCAGCTCGCTCATCAAAGGACTGAGGGTGGAAAGCTTGCTGGCGTAGCGGCCGTCCAGAGGAGAAATTGCGGAAATTGGTGAAAAAGTCATGCGTCGATTGTAGGAGGGTCACCTGTATAGAATGCACCAACGTCCAAGGGAACACAAAAGCATGAAATTGATAGGTTCTAACTCTAGCCCGTATGTGCGCAAAGTGCGGGTCGTGATGGCCGAGAAAAAACTCGACTACGATTTCATTACCGAAGACGTCTGGGCGGCCACCACCACCATCAGCCAATCCAACCCTTTGGGCAAGGTGCCCTGCCTGGTGATGGAAGCCGGTGAGGCCTTGTTTGATTCCCGCGTGATCGTGGAATACCTCGACACCTTGTCGCCCGTGGGCAAACTCATTCCCAGCACCGGACGCGAGCGCGCCGAAGTGAAAACCTGGGAAGCCCTGGCCGACGGCGTGATGGACGCCGCTATCTTGGCCCGCCTTGAGGCTGTGTGGGCTGGCCGCACCGCCGCGCAGCGCAGCGATGCCTGGATGGAGCGCCAAATGGGCAAGATCGACGAGGTGCTGGTGGCCATGGCCAAGGCCTTGGATGACAAGCCCTACTGCTCTGGCATTCACCTTTCGTTGTCGGACATTGCGGTGGGTTGCGCCCTGGGTTATCTGGACTTTCGCTTTCCCGACATCGCCTGGCGTGAGACGCACCCGGTGCTGGCCAAGTTGCAAGACAAACTTGCGCTGCGCCAAAGTTTCATCGACACTTTCCCCGTCGCTTGATCGGCTGGCACACCCAAGAGTTTAGGTATTGGCGCGGCGTTTGAGCCAGCGCATCAGGCTGCCCACTAGCGGCAGCTTTTCATAGAGTTCTTCGGCTGCGTCCCAGTAGTCGCGGTGCAGCGTCACCAGGCCCTGGGCGTCAAACACCAGGTGCGAGGCGCCCAAAATCACCTGTTCCTGGCCCACGTGGTAGCCCCGGAACTGGAAGCGAAATTCCCAGGTCAAAAAACACTGCTCGCCCTGGCTGATTTGCTGCGTCACGACAAAGCGCGGTCCGATTAGCGCTACAAACATGTGCTCAAAAATGCGGGCAATTTCTGGCAGGCCGCTCACGTCGTTAAAAGGGTCCTTGAAGCGCGCTTGCGTGGCGTAATGCTGGCCCAAACGCGCCATGCTGTCGGGCGACAGTCCTTCAAAATATGCAACCAGGTTTGCAACCGGGTCTGGCGTGGCTTGGGCGGCGGTGTTCATAGCGTGGTCTTTCGCACCAGGAAAAAATACCAGCGGTTGGGCATGGCGCGCAGCGCCTTCATCCACCAGGTAAAGCGTTTGGGAAAGTGAATCTCGAACGCCCCTTGCGCCCAGCCCTTGAGTATGGCCTGGGCCGCTTGCGCTGGCGTAATCAGGCCGGGCATGGTGAAGGTGTTCCCCGCCGTGAGCGGTGTTTCCACAAAGCCGGGGTTGATGACCGAGACGCCAATGCCGTCGGCTTGCAAGTCCAGGTGCAGGGTCTCGGCCAGGTTGGTAAGCGCAGCCTTGGTGGGGCCGTAGGCCAGGCTGTTGGGCAAGCCCCGGTAGCCCGCCACGCTGCTGACAAAGGCCAGGTGGCCGCTGCCGCGCTGGCGCAATGCGGGCAGCAGTGCTTCAAGCAGATACAGCGCGCCCTGGTAGTTCACCTGCAGGTGGCGCAGCATGTCGTCCACGTCCATGGCGCTGGCGCGCATGGCCTGGTAGTGGCCAGCGCAATAGAGCACGCAGTCGGGCAGGGCATGGCTTTGCAGTGTGCGCGCTGCAGCCAACACGGCGGCGCTGTCGGTACAGTCCAGTGGCAGCGCGCGGCTGCCCGGATGCGCTTGCACAAAACCTTCGAGCGCGGCCGCATTGCGCGCGGAGACAGTGACATGCGCGCCTTGGGCGTGCAGCGCGGCCGCAGTGGCGCGCCCAATGCCGCTGCTCGCGCCAATGACCCAGACCGACTTGCCGCGCCAGTCGGCCTGTGGGGGATTGAACGGTTTAAACCAGGCCATGGCTTAGCGCTTGCTAAAACTCAAGGTCACTTCGCCCAAGTAAATGCCAAACTTGCGCATGCTGGCCTTGTTGAGCATGACCCGGTCGTTGACCAGGTACATCCAGTCGTCAAACTGCACCTCGTAGACCGTGCCGTCCACCGGAAGGGCCATTGTGTAGTTCCAGTGAAAGGCGTTGCCTTGGGTCTGGCCCTGCGCCTGGCCCACTACGTCGTCGGCTTGGCCGGTGTAGCGTCCGTTGCCGAGTGCCGTGAGGCGCCAAATGCGTTTTTGTTTGCTGCCGTCGGAATATAAAAAATCTTCATCGAGCACGCCCTGGCCGTCTTTCCATCTGCACTGCATCACCACGGTAAAGCGCTTGACCACCGTGCCCGAGCGGTCGGTGAACACGCCATAGGCGTCGAGCGTGCCGTTGAAATACTGTTGCAAATCAAGCGTCGGCTTTTCGCTTCGGTAGCTGTCGATGTTTTGGCTGGCGCAGCCGCTTAAGCTGCCCAGCGCGATTGCGCCCAGGGCGCTGGCGGTACCGCCAAGAATCAAGCGTCTTTTCATGGTGACTTTCGAAGGAGGAGGAAATACAAAAGAACTGCGGCCAAGAGCTTGAGGGCGCAGGGCAAAAGGCAATAGGCCCAGGTCAGGGCCTGCAAGCCCTCAGCGCTGCGGCTGCCCGGAGCGTAGCCAAAGCTCGCGAGCAGCGGCAATGCCAGCCCAGCTGCCAGGGCCAGGTTGAGTTTGGTGGCCAGGTTCCACCAGCCAAAAAAGCGGCCACTGGCTTCATTGCTTTGCCGGGCAATTACGCCCGCGAGCAGCGCGCCGGGCAAGGCCAGGTCGGCGGCCATGGCCATGCCTGAGAGCACGCAGACGGCCAAAAAAGCATTGGCGTCGCCCGGCCCGAGCCGCGCGGCAAAGGCAAACACCGCCACGGCCATCAGCATGCCAGCCAGCCAGGCCCGCTCCAGCCCCCAGCGCTTGACGATGCGCAGCCAGGGCGCCAATGCGATTGCTGCTGCCAGAAAATAGCTGCCCAAAAACCAGGCCTCCATCGCCGGCGGCGCTTGCAGGCGGTCTTGCACAAAAAACAAAATCAAGGTGGCTGGCAATGCCGTGGCAATGCCGTTGACCATGAATACCGCCAGCAGGGCGCGAAACGCAGGCGAGCCCCAAGGCGCCAGCAGGCCTGCGCCCCGGTCAGACAGCTGCGGGGTAGCTAGTGATAGCAGGGGCCTTGGCGAGCGGCTCCAGGCCCAGCAACCCAGCAGCAAGGCTAGCCCCAGCAGTGCCACCGTGGCGGGCATGCCAAAAAGCACCGGGCTGAGCGACGCCAGCACCACGCCAAGCAGGCCCAGGCCTTCGCGAAACGCCACCACGCGGCTGCGCCCCAGCGCGTCGCCCCCCAGTAGCGCGCCCCAGGACTGGTGCAGGATGGTCAGCATGCTAAAGGCCAGGTAGCACAGCAGCAGGCAGGCAAGCGCCCACCCCCACAAAAAAGGCAACGTGGTGTCAGGTGGAAAAAAAAGCGCGCCAAAACTTAGCCCCAGCAGCAGCGCCGCAGCCGCGCCGCAGACCAGCACATGTTTGTGCGAGCGCGCAAACAAGGCGTCGGCCCAGCGCCCGAGCAGCGGGTCCAACACGGCATCGAACAGGCGCGCGCCTAAGAGCAACAGGCCCAGACCCGCCAGAGGTACCCCAAAATTGCGCGCGTAGTAGTTGGGCAGCAGCACATACAAGGGCAGCGCCACAAAAGCCAGCGGCAGCCCCAGCAGGCCGTAGCGCAAGCCTTGGCGCCAGCCCAAGGCCAACCCCGGCGGCAGGCTCATGCTCGTTTCAGTGGGGTCGGGGGAGGTGGCCATAGGCAGGTCTGCCAATCGGGGGCTAGGGCGCGCTGCCCGCGAGCAAGGCGCTGCGCAGGCGCGGCTCGCTCGTGGTCGGGCTCAGCCAGATGCCGAAAAACGCGCGGGCAAAAACCGCGTCTTCCACGCTGGCGCGCAAGCGGCCATTGAAGTAAAAGCGCACTCCGGCGCCCGGGCGGTGCACTCCGGTAATGCGGTCACCCGGTTGCACGTCGGTAAATGCGCTTTGCATGGCTGCCGTCCAAGCGGCTTCTTTGCTGGCGTCTAGGCTGCCGGCGCGGCGAATTTCCTGCAAGGAACTGTCGACCAGCGCTTCGCTGGAGAAACGGCGCAAGTAGCGCAGTTCCAGCGCAAACGCGTATTCAAAATACTGCGCGCCGCGAAAGCCAGCCTGTGTCCACAAGGTGGCGTCAAACACGTCCCAAAGTAGGTAGCGCAGGCGAGCGGTGCCCTGGACCTGGCCTTGCGGCAAGAATTGCGCGACTTCCGGGGGCAGCTCGGACCCCGTCGCTTGCGCGCGCGATCCCAACGGCAGCGCAAGCGCCGCGGCCAGCGGCAAGCGCAGCAGCGTGCGGCGAGGGCAAGGCGGCGTGCTGCTTGCCATAAATTTCAAGCCGACGGCCCCGGTTTGCGCAAGGTGTACTGCACCACGTCAATGTTTTTTTCCATAAACGCCGCCTCGCAGTAGCACAGGTAAAACTCCCAAATATGCATAAAGCGCGTGTCAAAGCCCAATGCCAGCACCTCGGAGCGCTGCGCCAAAAATGCCTCGCGCCAGCGTTTTAGCGTCTCAGCATAGTCCAGGCCAAAAGCGTGCTCTTGTTCCACCTGCAAGCCCACGGCGGCGGCCTGCGCCCGAAACGCGCTGGGGCTGGGAAGACAGCCACCCGGGAAAATGTACTGCTGGATAAAGTCGGTCGAATTGACGTAGCGCGCAAACAGCGCGTCGTCGATCACGATGCTCTGAATGCAGGCGCGCCCACCGGGCTTGAGCAGCTTGGCTACGCTTGCGAAATAGGTGGGCCAGTAGTCTTTGCCCACGGCCTCGATCATCTCTACCGAGCAAATGGCATCAAAGGGCGTGTCGTCAATGTCGCGGTAGTCTTGCAGGCGCAGGTCGGTGCGGCCAGTCAGGCCCTGGCGCTCCATTCGGGCCTGGGCAAAGGCGAGCTGCTCGGTGCTCAGGGTCACGCCAGTCAGGTGTGCGCCAAAGGAGGCGGTGGCCATCTCGGCCAGTGCGCCCCAGCCGCAGCCGATTTCTAGCACCCGGTCGCCCGGGCGCACGCGCACCTGTTCGAGGACGCGGCGCACCTTGGCGGTCTGCGCCTGCTGCAGGCTTTGCTGCAGATCGCCGGCAAACAGGGCCGAGGAATAGTTCATGCTCGGGTCCAGCCAGCGCGTGTAAAAGGCGTTGCCCAGGTCGTAATGGGCGTGGATGTTTTTTTGGCTGTTGGCGCGCGTGTTGCGGTTGAGCCAGTGCTTTACGCGGTAAGCCAGTTGGCCCCACCAGCTGCCAAAAATCACCTGCTCCACCTCGGTGCGGTTTTGCACCAGCACGCGCAGCAGCGCGGTCAGGTCGGGCGTGCTCCAGTCTCCGGCAATAAAGCTCTCTGCAAAGCCAATATCGCCCGACTTGAGCGCGGCCGAAAACACATTCCAGTTATTTAAATGCAGGGTGGCGTGTGGCAGCGCTTCGCCACCAAAACGCTGCATCCGGCCGTCCGGAAAATGCAGGGTCAGGCTGCCGTGGCGCAGGCGCTGCAAGAGCTTGAGCACGGTGCGGGCCGAGGCTGGAGCGGCAGCGGCGTTTTGGGTGGCAGAAGGCGTCGAGCTGGTAGCGGTGGTGGTGGAGCGGTTCATGGGCGCGTGCAACAAGAGGTGGATGGAAGTGGGCAGTACAAGCGGAGCGTCTAGCGGCTGACCGGTGTGGGCGGGGGCGCAGGCAGCCGAAAAAACCGCACCCGCTTGGCAAAAAGACGCAGCGCCTGCCAGTGGATGCGCCAGACCACGGCCAGGGTCATGAGCGGGTAGCCAAGCAGCGCGCGGCGCAGCGCCTGCGTCGTAATCGGTTCGAGCGTACCGCTCACGCTGGTTTGCAGCAAAGGCCCCAGCGCGTCGTCGTAGTCAATGCGCGCCACGGTGCGCGTGCGCGCTGCGTCCACCATCAGTCGAAAGCGGTAGCCGCCTTCGACCGGGCAAAACGGCGACACGTGGAACACTTTGTCCGCGCGCAGCTCGGCGCCAAAGCGCGCCGGGTCCAGCACATAGCAGTGGCGCTGGCCAAAGGTGTTGTTTACCTCTACCACCACGGCGCACAGACTGGTGTCCGCACGGTGGCAATACCAAAAACTTACCGGCTTGAAGGCAAAGCCCAGCACGCGGGGGTAGCAGTGCAGCCAGACTTCGCCATCGGCGTCGGTGATGCCCTCTGCTGCCAGCAGCGCTTCGAGCCAGGCCAAGGCGCCGCCTTCCTTAGGGCCGCGGCCGTCGCCATGGTCGCGGTCGTAAAAGCTCACCAAGCCAAAGCGATTGCGCGCCAGCGGCGAGGGCGCAGCTTGGCCGCGCTGCAAGCTGCGCATGGGCAGCATCAAAAAATAACTGCGGTAGGCAAAGGCGTTGCGCACCGGTTTGAGTCGGGTGTGGCGCACTTGGCCAAACCCGATAAGGGCCTGGGCCTCGGTTTTGGCGGGGGGCGTGGCCGGCAGCGCTGGCATGTGCATCAGCCCAGCAGCGGGCGCAATCGCGCCGCCACGTCCAGGCCTGATTTAAGACCGTCTTCATGAAAGCCATAGCCGGTCCAGGCGCCGCAAAAATAGCTGTGCTGCTGGCCTTGCAGCGGCGGCACATCGGTCTGTGCGCGGATGGCGGCCAAATCGAAAACCGGGTGGGCGTAGTCAAAACTGCCCAGCACGTGCTTCGGATCAATCTCTTGCAAGGGATTGAGCGACACCACCACCGGCTGCTTAAAGGGCAGGGGCTGCAGCAGGTTGAGCAAATAGTGCAGACACACGCGCTGGCTGTCACCTTGGGCGCCACCAGAGGTGTTGCCGTGTGGCGCGCGCTGGTAGTTCCAGGCCGCCCAGGCGCGCTTGTGCCGGGGCAAGACCGAGGCGTCGGTGTGCAGCACCGCGCGGTTGGCCTGGTAGCCAATGGCGCCCAGGGTGACGCGCTCTTGCGCTGACGCATCGGCCAGCAGGGCCAGCGCTTGGTCGCTGTGGGTGGCGATGACGACTTTGTCAAAGCGCTCGGTCTGGCCTGCGCTGGTGACGCTCACGCCGTCCGCGTCTCGGCGGATTTGTTGCACTGGGCAGTTCAGCCGCTTGTCGGCCACGCCGGCCAAGATCTTGTCCACATAGTGGCGCGCGCCCCCGGCCACCGTGTGCCACTGCGGCCGGTTGCTGATCTGGATCAGGCCGTGGTTGTGGCAAAAGCGAATCATGGTGGCCACGGGGAATTCCAGCATCTGCGCCGTGGGGCAGCTCCAGATGCAACCCAGCATGGGCAAAAAGTACCAGTCGGTAAATTCGGGAGAAAAGCGGTGCGCCTGCAAAAAGCCCTTGAGCGGCTGCATCAGTTCGCCCTCGGCATTGCGCAGCGCGATGTCGGTGGCCAGGCGGTTAAAGCGCAGCACGTCGCGCAGCATGCGCCAAAAGCGTGGGTTGAGCAGGTTGCTGCGCTGGCTGAACACCGCGTTGAGCGAGGTGCCGCTCCATTCCAGGCGCTGCTGCCCCGCGCTGGCGGGCACTTGCACCGAAAACGACATGTCTGAGGGCGCCGTGACCACGCCTAGCTCGGCAAACAGGGCGATCAGTTGCGGGTAGGTGCGCTCGTTGAACACCAAAAAGCCGGTGTCCACGCCATGAGTGCGCGGCCCTTGCGGCGTGTCGAGCGTGACATCCACCGTGTGGGTATGGCCGCCAAAGTAGCTCCCGGCCTCTAGCAGCGTGATTTGTGCGTGCGTTTGCAGGCGGTGTGCAGCGGCCAAACCGGCAATGCCAGAGCCGATAATTGCGATTCTCATAAGAAACTTGCCATAGTTGGATAACTATACGGTAATTCTGCGACTGAGCGGTATTTATTTGTAGCTAGCGGTTTTATACTGGGAGGGCGCTGACTGGCAAAGACAAAGCCACACTGCGCCAGCTGAAATCAGCGCGGCCTAAAATTGGCCACCTTTTGAAAGACCGACATGCTTTACCCCGAACTTTTCCGACAGCTCGAAGCCGTGCGCTGGGACATGGAGCGCGACATTCCCTGGGACAGTTTTGATGCAGCTGCGCTCACCGACGAGCAAGCCACCACCATCAAGATGAACGCGATCACCGAGTGGTCGGCGCTGCCAGCCACCGAGATGTTTTTGCGCGACAACCAGGGCGACAGCGACTTTTCGGCCTTTATGTCGATTTGGTTTTTTGAAGAGCAAAAACACGCGCTGGTGCTGATGGAATACCTGCGCCGCTTTCGCCCCGAGCTGGTGCCCACCGAGGCGGAGCTGCACAAGGTCCGTTTCGAGTTTGACCCAGCGCCTGCGCTGGAGACGCTGATGCTGCACTTTTGCGGCGAAATCCGCCTCAACCATTGGTACCGCCGCGCCAGCGAGTGGCATACCGAGCCGGTGATTAAAGCCATTTACACCAAACTTAGCCAAGACGAGGCGCGCCACGGCGGCGCCTACCTGAAGTACATGAAGCGCGCCATCCAAAACCTGGGCCTGGAGGCCAAAGGCGCGTTTGCCAAGGTCGGCGTGCTCATGGCCAGCGCCCGGCGCACCGCGCAGGCCCTGCACCCCACCAATCTGCATGTCAGCAAGGCCTTGTTCCCCAACGACACCATTCAAAGCCGCCTGCCCAACCCGCAGTGGCTCGAGCATTGGCTCGACCAGCAAATCAAGTTTGACGATGTGTGGGAAACCAAGGTGGTCGAACGCATTCTGCACAATATGAGCCTGCTGCTCGAGCGCAGCTTTGCCACCGTGCAAGAACTCAATAAATACCGCAAGGAGATCGCGCGCGATCTGGCCGCCTCGCTAGCCGTGGCTGCGCAGCCCTCGCAGGCATGAGCGCCCCGCGCCCCGGCGCTGCCAACCGTAGCGCAACATGAGTGCCGTCTACCCGCCGCTCGCTTTGCTGGACAAAATCTGTCTGCGCGACAAGATGGCTGCGGCGTTGGCACAGTTGCCCCGGCCTTGGGTGTTTACCAACGGCGTGTTTGACGTGCTGCACCGCGGCCACGTGCTGTACTTGGCGCAGGCGCGCGACTTGGGGGGTAGCCTGATCGTGGCGCTCAATACCGACGCCTCGGTGCGTCGCCTGGGCAAGGGCGACGACCGGCCGCTTAACGCCCAGGACGACCGCGCCGTGGTCATGGCCGGCCAGCAAGCGGTGAGCCTGGTGACCTGGTTTGATGAAGACACGCCGCAGGCGCTGATTGCCGAAATCCGCCCCGACATCCTGGTCAAAGGTGGCGACTACGACATGGCAGTCTTGCCCGAGACCGCGCTGGTGCAATCTTGGGGCGGCAAAGCGCTGGCCTTGCCCTTTGTTTCGGGCTATTCGACCACCGCTTTGTTGAAAAAAATCCGGGCGCAAGGCGCCTGAGCGCAGCGCGTTCCAGCGGGCGCGCAGCACCCCAAAGCACGCGCTTTTCCCCTCAGGCCAGGGCGAAACTCTCGGCCCGGGCTTGCGCCCAGTGGTGGCGGTACAGCAAGGGCAAGTCGTCCAGGTCCTCGCCCATCAAGCTACCCACCGGTATCTCGTTCAACAAGGCTTGCGCCAAGCTGGCCACCGTGTGGTCGCCGGTGCGGCGCACGATGTGGTGGGCGGTGATCTCGTTGGGGTGCTGCACACCGGCGGCCTGCACCAGCTCTTGCAGCGCATGCAGGGTTTGCTGATGGAAGTGAAAGACGCGCTCGGCCTTGTCGGGCACCACTAGCGCTTGCTGGCGCAGGCCGTCTTGCGTGGCCACGCCGGTGGGGCAGTTGCCGGTATGGCAGGTTTGCGCTTGCAGGCAACCCAGCGCAAACATGAAGCCGCGCGCGCTATTGCACCAGTCCGCGCCCAGCGCCATCAGGCGCGCCACGTCAAAGGCGTTGATCACCTTGCCCGCGCAACCAATTTTGATGCGGTCGCGCAGGCCAGCGCCGCGCAAGGTGTTATGCACCAGTATCAGGCCTTCTTGCAGCGGCGTGCCTACGTGGTCGATAAATTCGAGCGGCGCCGCACCGGTGCCGCCCTCGGTGCCGTCCACCACAATAAAGTCGGGCGTAATGCCGGTCTGCACCATGGCTTTCACCATGGCAAACCATTCCCAGGGGTGGCCAATGCAAAGTTTGAAGCCCGTGGGCTTGCCACCCGAGAGCTCGCGCAGGCGGGCAATGAAATGCATCATTTCTACCGGCGTGCCAAAAGCGCTGTGGGCGGCAGGTGAGACGCAGTCCACGCCCATGGGCACGCCGCGCGCCTCGGCGATTTCAGCAGTCACCTTGGGGCCGGGCAGCACGCCACCGTGGCCAGGTTTGGCGCCTTGGCTGAGCTTGATTTCGATGAGCTTGACCTGCGGGTCGCAAGCGTTGGCCTTGAACTTGTCGGCGCTGAAGGTGCCGTCGTCATTGCGGCAACCAAAGTAGCCCGAACCTAACTCCCAGATCAGGTCGCCGCCATGTTTGCGGTGGTGCACCGAGATTGAGCCTTCGCCCGTGTCGTGGGCAAAGCCGCCGCGCTTGGCACCGGCGTTGAGCGCCTGGATGGCGTTGGCGCTTAAAGCGCCAAAGCTCATGGCCGAGATGTTGAAGACGCTGGCGCTGTAGGGCTGCGCGGTGTCGGGCCCGATGATGATGCGAAAGTCGTGGCTGGCAACCGTGCTGGGTGCGACCGAATGCGTCATCCACTCGTGGCCCTTGGCGTAGGCATCGCGCTGCGAGCCAAACGGGTGTTTGTCCGAGTCGCCCTTGGCGCGCTGGTAGACGAGTGAGCGCTGCGCACGCGAAAAAGGCGCGGCCTCGTTGTCGCTCTCAATAAAGTACTGGCGAATCTCGGGCCGAATAAATTCGAGCATGAAACGCAGGTGGCCAATGACGGGGTAGTTGCGCAAAATGGAGCGCTTGGATTGCAGCAGGTCGTGCACGCCTACAGCGCTCAGATAGCCCAAAACCAGCGCTGGCGCAAAGTGGCCGCCACCCGCCCACCAGACCGCGCTGAATAAAAATCCCAGCACGATCAGCGTAAACGCCAAGTAGCGCATGGGGTACACAAAATGCAAGAGCTTGAGCAACATTGGCAGGCCTTTCTGATGGGGTTCTACAGGGCTTTACGCGCCGAACCATACCATTAGCGAGAGCGCCAGCATGGTTAGGGCGATCAGGCCGTCGAGCACGCGCCAGGCCAGGGGCCGGGCAAACAGGGGCTGCAGCAAGCGCGCGCCAAAGCCCAGGGATGCAAACCACACGCCGCTGGCCAAGCCCGCGCCGGCGCCAAACAGCCAGCGTCCGGCGTCACCGCGCTGGTTGGCCACCGAGCCCAGCAGCACTACGGTGTCGAGGTAGACATGCGGGTTGAGAAAGGTAAACGCAAAGCAACTCGCCAGCGCCGCGCCCAAGCTTAGGCCGGGCGTGTCTGCCACCTGCAAAGCACCGGCGCCTGCGGCCCGGCGCGCGGCCAGCAGGCCGTAGGCCAGCAAAAACAGCGCGCCGCCGATACGGGTGATTTCCATGAACACCGGGTTGCCGCGCACCAGCGCCCCGGCGCCTGCAATGCCCGCCACGATCAGCAATGCGTCAGACGTGGCGCAAAACAGCACCAGGGGCAGCACATGCTGGCGCAAGATGCCTTGGCGCAGCACAAAGGCGTTTTGCGAGCCGATGGCCACGATCAGCGCCAGGCTGGTGGCAAAGCCGGTCCAGAAGTCGGCGTTCATGCCGATGCGGCGTCGCCTTGGGACAGGGCCAGCAATTCCAGCAGGCGGCGCAGGCTGTGGTGCAGCGTGGCCTGGCGCACGGCGGCGCGGTCGCCTGCAAAGTGCATCACTTCGCTGTGCAGCATGGAGTCTTGCAGGGGTGTTTCGGATACGGCACCGGCCGCTTGCCCAGGCAAGGCCCAGGCAAACCACACCGTCCCCACCGGCTTGTCCGCGCTGCCGCCGCCAGGCCCCGCTACGCCGGTCACCGCCAGCGCCACCTGCGCGTGCGCGTTTTGCAAAGCGCCTTGCGCCATGGCGCGCGCCACTGGTTCGCTGACTGCACCGTGCTGCGCAATCAGCGCCGCGTCCATGCCCAGCATTTGCGCCTTGGCAGCGTTGGAATAGGTGACAAAGCCGCGCTCAAACCAGCTGCTCGAACCCGCCAGATCGGTGCAGGCGGCGGCGATCAGGCCGCCGGTGCAGCTCTCGGCGGTGGCCAGCATCCAGCCGCGTGAAAGCAGTTTCGCGGCCAGCGCTTGCACCAGGCGCGCGACCTCAGTTTCTGGCGATGCTGCGCTCACGGCGTCCACCGTCACCAGACCGCCCGCCACAGCGCAATCACCAAGAGCGTGCAGCCAGCGGCTACCAGGTCGTCGAGCATGATGCCCCAGCCGGCCTTGGCCCAGGCCCACTTGTCGGTGCTGGGGTCCAGGCCGTGGTACAGGCGGTCGGCCCAGCCCACGGGGCCGGGTTTGACCGCGTCAAAAAACCTGAACAGTGCAAAGGCTGCCAACTGGCCCCAAAGCCCGGTGGGCATCACCAACCACAAGATCAGCCAAAAGGCCACGGCCTCGTCCCACACCACGCTGCCGGGGTCGAGCACGCCCATATTGCGGGCGGTGACGGTGCAAACCCACCAGCCAATCGGCACCGAGGCGGCGATCAGCAGCGCCCAGCGCACATCGTTCATCCAGGGCGAGAGCGCCAAAAAAAACACCCAGGCCCAGAGCGTGCCCGCCGTGCCGGGCGCAAAGCGGCTCAGGCCCGAGCCAAAGCCCAAAGCCAGCAAATGCGCCGGGTGCGACAGCATGAAGCGCAGCGTAGGGCGTGCGCTAAAGCGGGTGGCGCCGGTGTTGGTGGAGTGAACGGTTTGGGCTTGGGTCATGCAGGGCCTTGAGGGCGGTCGTTGGCAGCAGAAAAATGGTCAAAGGACGCAAGCTCCGGCGCCACGCTGCGCCCCAGGCCGTCAACCAAGCGCAGGCCCGGCGCGGCTTGCATGGTACCAATGCGGGTAACAGGCGTGTCGCTTTGAGTGGCGGCCTCTTGCACCGCCGCGCGCTCGGTTGGCGCGGCGCAAAACACCAGCTCGTAGTCGTCGCCCCCGGCCAGCACGCATTGCAGCGCCAGCGCTTGGGAGTTTTGCGCGTCCCAGGCCGCGCCCAGGTGTTGGTCAAACTGCGCCGGGCCGCTGGAGTAGTGGGCGCGGGCCGCCAGCAGGGGCAGCACGCGGTCCACCTCTAATTCGGCGCCCAGGCCAGAGCGTTCCAGAATATGGCCCAGGTCGCCAACCAGACCGTCGCTCACATCGGCGCAGGCGCTGGCCACGCCGCGCAGCGCTTGTCCCAGCGCCACGCGCGGGCTGGGGCGCTCCAGGCGCTGGCGTGCTTGCGCCAGCAGTGCAGGCGGCAGCGCCACGCGGCCCAGCAGCGCTTGCAGGGCGAGTGCCGCATCGCCCAGGGTGCCGCTGACATAAATATCGTCGCCTGCCTGCGCGCCGCTGCGCAGCAAGGCGCTGGTGGGTACCGGCATATTGCGCGTGCTGGCACGCTGCGCTGGCACTTCGCCAAACACGGTGATGCAGATGTTCAAAGGCCCGCGCGTGGTGTCGCCGCCAATGAGCTCACAGCCATGGGCATCGGCCAGCGCCAGCAGGCCGTGGGCAAAGGGCGCGAGCCAGGCCTCGTTGGCCTCTGGCAGCGCCAGTGCCAGCGTAAAGGCCAGAGGCCGCGCACCGCAGGCGGCCAGGTCGCTCAGGTTGACCGCCAGGCATTTGTGGCCCAGCGCCTGTGGCTCGGTGTCGGCAAAAAAATGCCTGCCGCCCACCAGCATGTCGGTGGAAATGGCGGTTTGCATGCCCGGCGCGCTTTGCAGCAGCGCGCAGTCGTCGCCCACGCCCAGCACCGCTTTGGGGGTAGGGCGGGTAAAAAACCGGCGGATCAGGTCAAACTCGCCCATGGTTCAAGGCGGCGTCAATGCAGCGTGCGTTTGCCGTTGGTGCCGCTGCTGCTCAGGGCGTCGAGCACGAACATGGGGATGTCCACGTCAAACTTTTCGCCGTCTTCGGCCACACAAAAAAAGCTGCCGTGCATGGTGCCCGTGGGCGTGCGCAGGCGGGTGCCGCTGGTGTATTCAAAGGCCTGGCCGGGCTTGAGCAGGGGCTGCTGGCCCACCACGCCCAAGCCTTTGATCTTTTCGGTGTGGCCGTTGGCGTCGTTGACGTTCCAGGTGCGGGAAATCAGCTGCGCGGCAACGCTGCCGGTATTGCGAATGGTGATGGTGTAGGCAAACAGGTACAAACCCTGATCGGGGGAAGACTGTTCCGGCAGATACTGGGGGAACACTTCAACAGAGAACTGGTAGGGGCGGGGTGACTTGGGCATGCTGCGATGCTACCGCCGAAAATCAGGTATGTTCAGACGCCTGTTTCTATTTCCCTAGCCCTTGCCGCCGAAAGCGAACCCATGACCTTGCGCATCGCCCCTTCCCTGTTGTCCGCCGACTTTGCCCGCTTGGGCGAGGAGCTGAAAAACGTCATCGCCGCAGGCGCCGACTGGATCCACTTTGACGTGATGGACAACCATTACGTCCCCAACCTCACCTTCGGCCCCATGATTTGCAGCGCCTTGAAGCCCCACGCCAAAACAGCGGCCGGCGTGGCGGTGCCCATCGACGTGCATTTGATGATCTCACCGGTGGACGCACTGGCCGCCCAGTTTGCCGACGCGGGTGCCGACCTGATCAGCTTTCACCCCGACGCTGCCGGCCATGTGCACCGCAGCATCCAGGCTATTAAAGGCAAGGGCGTCAAAGCCGGGCTGGTGTTCAACCCGGCCGAGCCGCTCGATGTGCTGGACTGGGTGATTGACGACATTGACCTGGTGCTCATCATGAGCGTCAACCCCGGTTTTGGTGGCCAGAGTTTTATTGATTCGGCGCTGCGCAAGATCGAGGACGTGCGCCGCCGCATTGACGCCTGCGGCAAGGACATTCGCCTCGAAGTGGACGGCGGCATCAAGACCGACAACATCCGCCGCGTGGCGGATGCGGGGGCCGATACCTTTGTGGCGGGCAGCGCGATTTTTGGCAAGCCCGACTACAAGGCCGTGATCGACCAGATGCGACTGGCGCTGGCTTAAAGCCCAGGCGCTGCGGCGCCCGCTAAGCCCCCACCCGTCCCCTGCGCATGGAACATGACGTTTCCCTGATCTCCACCGTGGCCGCCGCTTTTGGCGTGGCCATGGTGCTGGGCTTTTTGGCCGAGCGCGTCAAGATTCCGGCCCTGGTGGGCTATTTGCTGGCTGGCATTTTGATTGGCCCGGCCACACCCGGCTTTGTGGCAGACGCGCAAATCGCCGCGCAACTGTCCGAGATTGGCATCATGCTGCTGATGTTTGGCGTGGGCCTGCACTTTTCGCCACAAGACCTGTGGTCGGTCAAAAAGATCGCCATTCCGGGCGCGTTGATCCAGATGGGTGCGACTACTGCTGCGGGGCTGTGGGTGGGCTGGTTGTGGCATTGGTCCTTGGGCGGGGCTTTGATTTTGGGTTTGTCGCTGGCCTGCGCCAGTACTGTGGTGCTGCTCAAGGCGCTGGAAACCCGGGGCCAGCTTGACACCATGAACGGCCGCATTGCGGTGGGCTGGCTGGTGGTGCAAGACCTGGTGACGGTGCTGGCGCTGGTGCTTTTGCCGCCGCTGGCCGGGGTGCTGGGCGACGCGGCGGTGGCGCCCCTGACGGACAAGCCGCTGTGGATGACGGTGGGCAAAACGCTGCTCGAGGTGGGCGCCTTTATTGCGCTGATGTTCATTGTGGGCAAGCGGGTGCTGCCCTGGTTTTTGTGGCAAGTGGCCAAGACCGGTTCGCGCGAGCTGTTTACCCTGGCCGTGATCGCCACGGCCATTGGCATTGCCTTTGGCGCGTCTCAGTTTTTTGGCGTGTCCTTTGCGCTGGGTGCGTTTGTGGCGGGCGTGGTGATGCGCGAGTCCGAGTACAGCCACCGCGCCGCCGAAGAAACCCTGCCCCTGCGTGATGCTTTCTCGGTGCTGTTCTTCGTGTCCATCGGCATGGTGGTGGACCCCAACGTCCTGGTTGACCATCCCTTGAAGGTCATGCTGGTGGTCTTGATCGCTATTTTCGGCAACCTAATTGCAGCGCTGGTGGTGGTGCTGGTGCTCAAATACCCCTTGAATACTGCACTGTCGATTGCAGTGAGCCTGGGGCAGATTGGCGAGTTTTCCATCATTCTGGCTGGCCTGGGCCTGAGCCTGGGTTTGTTAAGCAGCGACGGCGTGAGCCTGATTTTGGCGGCGGTGCTGATCTCCATCTCAACCAATTCGTTTTTGTTTGCCGCCATTGAGCCAGTGCGCCGCTGGGTGCTGCGCAAATCTGCCGTGGCGCGCCGCCTGGAGCTTCGCCAAGACCCGTTCGCCGAGCTGCCCATGTCCACCGACCGCAAGTTTTTGGAAGGCCAGGTGGTGCTGGTGGGTTATGGCCGGGTGGGCCGACGCATTGCCGCCTTTATGGACGCGCGCAACATTCCCTATGTAGTGGTGGAGCAAAACCGCGAGGTGGTGGAGGGCCTGCGCAAGGCCGGGCGCGCAGCGGTCTCGGGCAGTGGCGCAGAGCCAGAGGTGCTGATTCAGGCCCACATTGCCAAGGCCGCCATGCTGGTGGTGGCAACGCCCGACACCCTGCATTTCCGGCACATGGCCGACACGGCGCGCACGCTCAACCCCGACATTGAGATCTTGCTGCGCTCGCACAGCGAAGACGACACGCTGCTATTGACCAAAGAGGGCATTGGCATGGTGTTTTTTGGCGAAGAGGAACTGGCCAAAGGCATGTCGGCGCATGTGGGGAGTCGGTTTCCGAGTTGAGGCGGGGGCCCCATGCCCGACTGCTTGGGCCTTGCATTGCGATGCAGGCCTGACCCTGGGAGTCGGTGCCGCCATCGGCCGAAGTTGGCGGTGTGGCTGCAATGGCGCTGACCTGGGTTACCCTACAGTCTGCTTCCGGGCAAGCCAATGCACCCGAGCTATATATCGATCACTGAAGTTGACCAGAACGCACCAGATCAGCCAGAGCCATGATCGCCTCGTCAAAATGGGTGATTATTTGCACCCCCTTGGGCACGCGCTTGACTTGGGACAAACCAGCCCCTCCGGCCCAGATCAGCGTGCGTGATGGCAGCAAACGCCGCAAGTGCGCCAGTGTTGGAACTACATCGCGAAGGGGATAAGAAAAACTGAAGGTCAGCGCAAGCACATCGGCATGGCACGCTGTGGCCGCTGGCTTCAAACTGTTCAATGAGATATCGGTTCCAACGTTAACGATGTAGGCACTGGCTTCGGCCAA
>CAMDHS010000013.1 GCA_945898115.1 Comamonas sp. lk | reverse complement strand
GGCGGCGCCTACGCGCTGCTCGGGCCTTCGGGCTGCGGCAAGACCACCTTGCTCAACATCATGTCCGGGCTGGTCACGCCCTCGCAAGGCGGCGTCAAGTTTGACGGCCAAGACGTCACCCAGCGCAGCCCGCAGCAGCGCAATATCGCGCAGGTGTTCCAGTTTCCGGTGATTTACGACACCATGACGGTGGCCGAAAACCTGGCTTTTCCATTGCGTAACCGCAAATGGCCCGCCGACCAGATCAAGCAGCGCGTGGGTGTGATTGCCGAGATGCTGGAGATGAGCGGCCAGCTCAACCAGCGCGCTTCTAATTTGGCGGCAGACGCCAAGCAAAAAATCTCGCTCGGCCGCGGCCTGGTGCGCCCTGACGTGTCAGCCGTGCTGTTTGATGAGCCGCTCACCGTGATTGACCCGCACCTCAAATGGCAGCTGCGCCGCAAGCTCAAGCAGATTCATCACGAGCTCAAGCTCACGCTAATTTATGTCACGCACGACCAGGTCGAAGCGCTAACTTTTGCCGAGCAGGTGGTGGTGATGACGCGCGGGCGCGCCGTGCAAGTGGGCAGCGCGGCAGACTTGTTCGAGCGGCCCAGCCACACCTTTGTGGGCCACTTCATTGGCTCGCCCGGCATGAACTTTTTGACCGGGCGCAGCACCGGCTCGGCCTTTGAGACGGTAGGCGCCACGCTGCCCCTGGCTGCAGGCGTTACGCTGCCCAGCGGCGACTACAAGCTGGGCGTGCGACCCGAATACGTCACCCTGGCCAACGCAAACGCGCCCGGCGCGCTGCCCATGGAAGTGCGCCAGGTGCAAGACGTGGGCACCCATGTGATCCTGAGCGCGGCGCGCGAGGGCGCGCTGGTCAAAGCCCGCTTGGCGGCTGACAGCACGCAGTTCCAAGTCGGCGACACGGTCTGGCTGCAGGTGATGGGGTCGCACACCTGCTTTTATAAAAACGAGGAGATAGTGGCATGAGCACTACGACCAAGCCCGTCAACCAGAAAGCCTGGTTCCTGATATTGCCCATGCTGCTGTGCGTGGCTTTTTCGGCCATCCTGCCGCTGATGGTGGTGGTGAACTACTCGGTGCAAGACATCATCTCGCCCGAGCGGCGCGTGTTTGTCGGCGTGGAATGGTTCGCGGCCATCATGCGCGACGAAGAGCTGCACGGCGCCTTGCTGCGCCAGATTACCTATTCGTTTGCGGTGCTGGCGGTGGAATTGCCCTTGGGCATTTTGCTGGCGCTGTCCATGCCGGCCACGGGCTGGAAATCATCGGCCGCGCTGGTGATTGTGTCGCTCTCGCTGCTGATTCCCTGGAACGTGGTGGGCACCATCTGGCAAATCTTTGGGCGCACCGACATTGGCCTGATGGGCGCCGCGCTCCAAGGCATGGGCATTGAATACAGCTACACCGGCAACGCGCTGCATGCCTGGCTCACCGTGCTGCTGATGGACGTGTGGCACTGGACGCCACTGGTGGCGCTGCTGGGCTACGCCGGGCTGCGTTCCATTCCCGACGCCTATTACCAGGCCGCCAGCATTGATGGCGCCAGCAAGTTCGATGTGTTTCGCTATGTGCAGTTGCCCAAGATGCGCGGCGTGCTGATGATTGCGGTGCTGCTGCGCTTTATGGACAGCTTCATGATTTACACAGAGCCCTTTGTGCTGACCGGGGGCGGACCGGGCAATTCCACCACCTTCTTGTCGCAGTTCCTGACGCAAAAGGCCGTGGGCCAGTTTGACCTGGGCCCTGCGGCTGCCTTCTCGTTGATTTACTTTTTGATCATTTTGCTGATGTGCTTTGTCCTGTACAACTGGATGCAACGCGTGGGCACCCAGGCCAAGGAGGCCGGCCATGAATAAGCCCAAATTCCAGAAGCGCTCGCTGTTCATGCTGGCCTATGTGGTGTTCGCCTTGTTGCCCATCTACTGGATGGTCAATATGTCCTTCAAGACCAACAACGAAATTTTGGCGGGCTTCACCCTGTTTCCCAACCATTTCACTTGGGACAACTACAAAACCATCCTCACCGATCCGGCCTGGTATTCCGGCTATATCAACAGCCTGATTTATGTGGGCATCAACACCGTCATATCGCTCATCGTGGCCTTGCCTGCGGCTTACGCGTTTTCGCGCTACAGCTTTTTGGGCGACAAGCATGTGTTCTTCTGGCTGCTGACCAACCGCATGACGCCCCCGGCCGTGTTTTTGCTGCCTTTCTTTCAGCTCTACACCTCAGTGGGGTTGATGGACACGCACATTGCGGTGGCGCTGGTGCATTTGCTGTTCAACGTGCCGCTGGCGGTCTGGATTCTGGAAGGCTTTATGAGCGGCATTCCGCGCGAGATTGACGAGACGGCCTATATTGACGGCTACTCCTTCCCGCGCTTCTTTATCCGCATCTTCATTCCGCTCATCAAGGCGGGCGTGGGTGTGGCGGCGTTCTTTTGCTTCATGTTCAGCTGGGTGGAGTTGCTGCTGGCGCGCACCCTGACCAGCGTGAACGCCAAGCCCATTGCCGCCACCATGACGCGCACGATTTCCGCCTCGGGCATGGACTGGGCGACGCTTGCGGCGGCTGGCGTGCTGACCATCGTGCCCGGCGCTATCGTGATCTGGTTTGTCCGCAACTACATCGCAAAAGGCTTTGCGATGGGTCGCGTTTGAAGGGAATACGCAATGTTTGAATGGATGGCCTGGACCCTGCCGGTGGCGGTGTTCTTTAGCAGCATCGCCCTCATGCTCGTGGGCATGACGGTGTGGGAAATCAAATCGCCCACGGTGATGCGCAAGGGCTTTTTGCCCATAGAGACCACGCGCGGTGACCGCCTGTTTATTGGCCTGCTCAGTGCAGCCTATGTGAATCTGGCCTTTGTTGGCATCAGCGGCCACCTTACCGAGTGGCTGGCGCTGGAGTCGGAGCCGTCCATCTGGTTCAGCTTTGTCCTGTCCATGGGCGTGCTGGCGTTCATCATGCGCAAGGGCTAAGGAGTTTTCCCCATGCAGCAGCCTGGTTCCCCTGGGGTTGCTGCATTTTTGTTAACAGGGGCCCATCAGACCGAGGAGATCAAGAAATGAAATTGAAATATTCCGTACTGGCAATTGCCGCCGCTTGCGCGGTGGGCGGCCAGAGCTGGGCTGACGAGGCGTCGGCCAAAAAATGGATCGACAGCGAGTTCCAGCCTTCGACGCTAAGCAAAGCGCAGCAAACCGAAGAGATGAAGTGGTTCATGGATGCTGCCAAGAAGCTCCAAGGCAAGGGCATCAAGGAAATTTCGGTCGTCTCTGAGACGATCGCGACCCACGAATACGAGTCCAAGACTCTGGCCAAAGCCTTTGAAGAAATCACCGGCATCAAGGTCAAGCACGACCTGATTGGCGAGGGTGACGTGGTCGAAAAACTGCAAACCTCCATGCAGTCCGGCAAGTCGATTTACGACGGCTGGATCACCGACTCCGACCTGATCGGCACCCACTACCGCTATGGCAAGGTCATGAACCTGACCGACTACATGGCTGGCGCTGGCAAAGAGTGGACCAACCCCGGTCTGGACCTGAAAGACTTCATCGGCACCAGCTTCACCACCGGCCCCGATAAAAAGCTCTACCAGTTGCCCGACCAGCAGTTCGCCAACCTGTACTGGTTCCGTGCGGATCTGTTTGAGAAGCCTGAGCTCAAGGCCAAGTTCAAAGCCAAGTACGGCTACGACCTGGGCGTGCCTTTGAACTGGAGCGCCTACGAAGATATCGCCGCCTTCTTTACCGAAGACGTAAAAACCATCGACGGCAAGCCAATCTACGGCCACATGGACTACGGCAAAAAAGACCCTTCGCTTGGCTGGCGCTTCACTGACGCATGGCTGTCCATGGCCGGCACCGCCGACATTGGTATCCCCAACGGCAAGCCGGTGGACGAGTGGGGCATTCGCGCCTCTGCTGACGGTTGCACCCCTCAGGGCGCCTCTGTGGCCCGTGGCGGCGCGACCAACTCGCCCGCTGCTGTGTACGCTCTGACCAAGTACATCGACTGGATGAAGAAGTACTCTCCCAAGGAAGCCATCGGCATGACCTTCGGCGAAGCCGGTCCGGTGCCCGCACAAGGCCAGATCGCCCAGCAGATCTTCTGGTACACCGCCTTTACCGCCGACATGATCAAGCCCGGCCTGCCCGTGGTGAACGCCGATGGCACGCCGAAGTGGCGCATGGCGCCCGGCCCCAACGGCCCGTACTGGAAGCAAGGCATGCAAAACGGCTACCAGGACGTGGGTTCATGGACTTTCTTCAAAGACCACGACGCCAACAAAGTCGCTGCAGCCTGGCTCTATGCCCAGTTCGTGACGGCCAAGACCACATCGCTGAAGAAAACCATCGTTGGCCTGACCCCGATCCGCGAATCGGACATCCAGTCCAAGGCGATGACCGACATGGCGCCCAAGCTCGGTGGTCTGGTGGAGTTCTACCGCAGTCCCGCGCGTGTGGCCTGGACACCCACCGGTACCAACGTGCCTGACTACCCCAAGCTCGCCCAACTGTGGTGGAAGAACGTGGCAGTGGCTGTGACGGGTGAGAAGACCCCGCAAGCCGCCATGGACAACCTGGCCAACGAGATGGACGACGTCATGGGACGCCTGGAGCGCGCTGGCATGGCCAACTGCCCACCCAAGCTCAACCCCAAAGGTGACCCCAACAAATACCTGAGCGACAAGGGTGCGCCATGGAAGAAGTTGGCCAACGAGAAGCCAAAGGGTGAAACCATCGCCTATGAAACGCTGCTCAATGCCTGGAAAAACGGCAAAGTCCGCTAAGCCGGTACTGCAAGGGCGCCCTTTGTGACGCCAGGACGCGTGCCTTGATGGCACGTGTCCACCCCTAATTACCCATAAGTGTTCGTGGGCCCTCGAGGCCGCACGCGGACGACTTGTAGCCAAAAATATGTCCGACCATCCTCTCGACCCTCCGCCACTGCCGACCAAGCGCCAGGAATTGCTGGCCCGCTTGGCCTCAAACCCGCGCTACGACCTCGCAGTCGTGGGCGGCGGCGCCACCGGCCTGGGTGTGGCGCTTGACGCCGCCTCGCGCGGCCTGAAGGTGGTGCTGGTGGAGGCGCAGGACTTTGCCAAGGGCACCTCCTCGCGGTCCACCAAGCTGGTGCATGGCGGCGTGCGCTACCTGGCCCAGGGCAATATCTCGCTGGTGCGCGAGGCTCTGCGCGAGCGCACCACGGTGCTGCACAGCGCGCCCCACATCGCCCAGCCCCTGGCCTTTGTCATGCCCTGCTACCGCTGGTGGGAAACGCCTTTTTACGGTCTGGGCCTGACCCTGTACGACCAGCTCGCAGGCAAAGCCGGTCTGGCCAAGACGGAAATGCTCAGCAGCGCCCAAACCCAGCAGCTCTTGCCCACCGCGCAGACCCACGGCCTGCGCGGTGGCGTCAAATACTGGGACGGCCAATTTGACGATGCCCGCCTGGCCCTGGCCATAGCGCGCACCGCAGCCCAGTACGGCGCCTTGCTCATCAATTACTGTCGCGCCGAGCAGCTTCTTTATTCAGAGGGTCAGATAGCGGGCATGGAATGCACCGACACGCACACCGGCACCCGCTATTCAATAGAGTCCCGTTGCGTCATTAACGCCACTGGCGTGTGGGTGGACGCCCTGCGTGAGCGCGACGGTGCGGCCAACCACGCAGGCCGTATCGCTCCGGTCAAGCCCATGGTCGCACCCAGCCAGGGCGTGCACCTGGTGGTGGACTCTGAGTTTTTGCAAGCCGACGTGGCGCTGATGGTGCCCAAAACCTCAGACGGCCGGGTCTTGTTTGCCGTGCCCTGGTTGGGCAAGGTCATTTTGGGCACCACCGACACGCCGTCCAAAGACTTGGCGCTAGAGCCCACACCCCTGAAAGAAGAGGCGGACTTCATACTGGGTGAATCCGCCCGCTACCTGCGCAAGGCACCCACCCGTGCGGACGTCAAAAGCGTCTGGGTCGGCCTGCGCCCCTTGGTCAAGCACCACGACGACGAGGGCGCCACCCAAAAACTCAGCCGTGAACACACCGTGATCGTGAGCCGCAGCGGCCTGGTCACCGTCACCGGCGGCAAGTGGACCACTTACCGGGTTATGGCAGAAGACGTGCTCAGCGCCTGCCTGGAGCGTGGCCTGGTAGAGACCCATCCCGGCTCAAGCACCGCCCAAATGACCTTGGTGGGTGCCCCCCCGCTAGCGCAAAGCGCCAACAACCCAACGCTGCGCGATGGCCAGGGCATGCATTCTTATGGAACCGAGCGCGCGTTCGTGGCCACGCTTCCCGGCGCGGACCGCTGGATTGCCCCCCGCCTGTCCGAAGCCATGGTGCGCTTTGCGGCGCGCTATGAATACGCTAGAACTGTGGAAGACGTACTGGCGCGGCGCAGCCGATTGTTGTTTCTGGACGCCCGCTTGGCCGGTGATGTGGCGCCGAAAGTGGCCGAAATCCTGGCGCAAGAGCTGGGCGGCAGCCCTGATGTGGCTGAATTTTTGGAATTAAGTGCACATTTCTTGCGCGTGCCCTGAAAAAACCTTGATACGCCCAGATATCTGGTGCATAATCATGGGCTTGGCTCGCAAGAGCTGAGACATCTGCCCAAATGGAGGCGATTCGAGTGGTTCGGATTGCAGACAGCGGGCCCAAGACTGACCGGTAGGGCAAGGCGTTTATCAACGGCGCTGAGAACAACTGGTGCAAGTTGGGAATAAAGAAATGATCCAAACAGAATCTCGACTGGAAGTCGCCGATAACACCGGCGCAAAATCCGTGCTTTGCATCAAAGTGCTGGGTGGTTCACGTCGCCGCTACGCCAGCGTAGGCGACATCATCAAGGTAAGCATCAAAGAAGCTGCGCCCCGTTCGCGCGTCAAAAAGGGCGAGGTGTACAGCGCCGTGGTAGTCCGCACTGCCAAAGGTATTCGCCGCAGCGATGGCTCCTTGGTCAAATTTGACGGCAATGCAGCAGTTCTGCTCAATGCCAAGCTCGAGCCCATCGGCACCCGCATCTTCGGGCCAGTGACGCGTGAATTGCGCACTGAAAAGTTCATGAAGATCGTGTCCTTGGCACCTGAAGTTTTGTAAGGACTGGTCATGAACAAAATTCGCAAAGGCGATCAAGTGATCGTCATCGCAGGACGCGACAAAGGCAAGCGGGGCGTTGTGTCTCTGCGCGAGGATGATTCCCACGTTGTCGTGGACGGAATCAACCTGGTGAAAAAACACACCAAACCCAATCCTCTCAAGGGTGCCGCTGGCGGTATCGTTGAAAAAACCATGCCGATCCACCAGTCCAATATCGCGATTTTCAACGTCGCGGCTGGTAAGGCGGATCGCGTGGGCATCAAGCTGCAGGCTGACGGCAAGCGCGTACGCGTTTACAAGTCCAGCGGCGAAGAAATTAAGGCGGCATAAAAATGGCACGTTTACAACAGCATTACCGTGAAAAGTTGGCTCCCGAGCTGATGGCCAAGTTTGGCTTCACTTCGCCCATGCAAGTTCCACGTCTGACCAAAATCACCCTGAACATGGGTGTGAGCGAAGCGGTTGCGGACAAGAAAGTCATGGACAGCGCGGTCGCCGACCTGACCAAGATCGCTGGCCAAAAGCCTGTGGTTACCAAGTCCAAGAAAGCCATCGCCGGATTCAAGATTCGCGAAGGCCAGGCCATTGGTTGCATGGTGACTTTGCGCGGCGTTCAGATGTATGAATTCCTGGATCGCTTTGTGACCGTGGCTTTGCCCCGCGTCCGCGACTTCCGTGGTATCTCCGGACGCGCATTTGACGGCCGTGGTAATTACAACATTGGCGTTAAAGAGCAGATTATTTTCCCTGAAATTGAATATGACAAGGTTGACGCCTTGCGCGGTCTCAATATCAGTATTACCACGACTGCGAAGTCTGACGAAGAATGCAAAGCATTGCTCGCTGGTTTCCGTTTCCCGTTCAAGAATTGAGGTGACCAGTGGCAAAAATGGCATTAATTGAGCGCGAACTAAAGCGTGACAAATTGGCGGCCAAGTATGCGAAAAAATACGCAGCCTTGAAAGCAATCGCAAGCAACGTGAAAGTTAGCGAAGACGAGCGTGCAGCAGCCCGCTTGGGTCTGCAAAAGATCCCACGTAACGCCAACCCGACCCGTCAGCGTAACCGCTGTGCGATCACCGGACGTCCTCGGGGCACATTCCAGCATTTCGGTCTGGCCCGAGCAAAAATTCGCGAAATGGCGTTTGCTGGAGAAATCCCTGGCATCGTCAAGGCGAGCTGGTAAGCAGGCAGGAGAACAAATATGAGTATGAGTGACCCCATTGCCGACCTGTTGACGCGTATCCGTAACGCGCAAATGGTTGCAAAAGCTACCGTTCTGGTTCCTTCATCCAAAGTGAAGGTCGCCATCGCCCAAGTCCTGAAGGACGAGGGTTATATCGATGGATTCAAGGTTTCCACCACAGACGGTAAGTCTGAACTGGAAATCGCCCTGAAATATTACGCAGGTCGTCCTGTTATTGAGCGCATTGAGCGCGTCAGCCGTCCTGGCTTGCGTGTTTACCGCGGCAGTGACGCGATTCCTCAGGTCCAAAACGGCTTGGGTGTGGCTATCGTCACAACGCCCCAAGGCGTGATGACCGATCGCAAAGCCCGCGCTACCGGTGTCGGTGGCGAAGTTTTGTGCTACGTAGCTTAACCCTGCATTGAGGAGTAATAGTAATGTCTCGTGTAGGTAAACTTCCTATTTTGGTCCCGGCCGGTGTTGATGTAACGTTGCAAAACGACCAGATCAATGTCAAGGCTGCGGGCGGCAGTTTGAACCTGGCGCAAAACGCCTTGGTCAATATTGTCAATGAAGCCGGTAAATTGAGCTTCTCCCCAGCGAACGATTCTCGCGAATCAGACGCCATGTCGGGCACCATGCGCCAGTTGGTTAACAACATGGTGGTGGGTGTGACTAAGGGTTTTGAGAAGAAACTTATGCTCATTGGCGTGGGTTACAAAGCCCAGGCTACTGGTAACAAGTTGAATTTGGCTGTGGGCTATTCGCACCCTGTCAATATCGACATGCCTGTCGGCATTACGGTGGCAACACCCACACCGACCGAAATTTTGATCAAAGGTGCTGACCGCCAACGTGTGGGTCAAATCGCCGCCGAGATCCGTGATGTTCGCCCACCCGAGCCCTACAAGGGCAAGGGCATCCGTTATTCGGATGAGAAGATCACGATCAAAGAAACCAAGAAGAAATAAGGGGCTGCACCATGTTGACAAAGAAAGAGCAACGTCTTCGCCGGTCCCGTCAGACCCGCATTCGTATTGCGATTCAGGGCGTGGCACGTTTGACCGTGAACCGCACCAATCTGCATATCTATGCAACCGTGATCTCCGGCGACGGCGGCAAAGTGTTGGCGACAGCGTCCACCGCCCAAGCCGATGTGCGCACCGCACTTGGCGGCTCTGGCAAAGGCGGAAACGTCGCAGCAGCCCAAATGGTTGGCAAGCTTGTGGCTGAAAAAGCCAAAGCTGCTGGCATCGAAAAAGTTGCATTTGACCGCGCAGGCTTTGCCTACCACGGTCGGGTCAAAGCCTTGGCAGACGCAGCTCGCGAAGCCGGCTTGCAGTTTTAAGCAGATCGGAAATAAAGATGGCTAAAGTACAAGCAAAAATGCAGGGCAAGGCCGAAGGGCCAGAGGACGGTCTGCGCGAAAAGATGATCGCGATCAACCGCGTTACCAAAGTGGTAAAGGGTGGTCGTATTCTCGGTTTCGCAGCACTGACTGTGGTCGGTGATGGCGATGGCCGCATCGGCATGGGCAAGGGCAAGTCGAAAGAAGTGCCAGCTGCTGTGCAGAAAGCGATGGAAGAAGCCCGTCGCAACATGATCAAGGTCAGCCTGAAAAACGGTTCGATCCACCACAAGGTGATGGGTCACCACGGTGCAGCCAATGTGATGATGGCTCCGGCTCCCAAGGGAACTGGCATCATCGCCGGCGGCCCCATGCGCGCCGTGTTTGAAGTCGTGGGTATCACCGACATCGTTGCCAAGAGCCACGGTTCGACCAACCCTTACAACATGGTTCGCGCTACCTTGGACGCATTGTCGCTTTCGACAACGCCCGCCCAAGTTGCCGCTAAGCGTGGAAAAACAATTGAAGAGATCTTCGTTTAATACGGGGCACTGAACATGACGACACCACAAACAGTAAAAGTCCAGCTGGTTCGCAGCCCGATTGGATGCAAAGAATCCCACCGCGCCACCGTGCGTGGTCTGGGACTGCGCAAGATGAACAGCACCAGCGAGTTGGAAGACACGCCCGCAGTTCGCGGCATGATCAACAAGATCAGTTATCTGGTCAAAGTGCTCTAAGGGATTGATGATGGAACTCAATGGCATTAAACCCGCAGATGGCGCAAAACACGCCAAACGCCGCGTCGGTCGTGGTATCGGATCGGGTCTGGGTAAAACCGCTGGCCGTGGTCACAAAGGACAAAAATCCCGTTCGGGCGGCTACCACAAGGTAGGCTTTGAAGGTGGACAGATGCCTATGCATCGCCGCCTGCCCAAGCGCGGTTTCAAATCGCATTTGCTGAAATTCAACGCTGAAATCACGCTCACAACCCTCGAGTTGCTGGGTTTGCCTGAAGTCGATGTGTTGACTTTGAAGCAAGCTGGCTTGGTCGGTCAAATTGCCAAGGTGGTGAAAGTGATCAACACCGGTGCCATCACCAAGGCTGTCAAATTGACGGGCCTGGGTGTGACCGCTGGTGCCAAGGTGGCCATTGAGGCTGCTGGCGGAAGCGTCGCCTAAGTCTGGTTTTTCGGGAAACATCCGTGGCAACAAACACAGCACAATCCAATAAGACGGACAAGTTCGGCGACCTGCGTCGCCGCTTGCTGTTCCTGTTGTTGGCGCTGGTGGTGTACCGCATCGGTGCGCACATTCCGGTGCCTGGCATTGACCCCAACCAATTGCAACAATTGTTCAAGGGTCAGCAAGGCGGCATATTGAGCTTGTTCAATATGTTCTCGGGTGGAGCGCTGTCGCGGTTTACGATTTTTGCCCTCGGAATCATGCCCTACATCTCGGCCTCGATCATCATGCAATTGCTCGGCTATGTATTGCCGGCCTTTGAGCAGATGAAGAAAGAGGGCGAAGCCGGACGCCGCAAGATCACGCAGTACACACGCTATGGAACGCTGGGCCTGGCCCTGTTCCAATCGGTGGGTATTTCCTTGGCTCTTGAGGCATCTGCCGGTTTGGTAGTTTCTCCGGGCATGGGTTTTCGGGTGACCTCGGTGGTCACGCTGACTGCTGGAACCATGTTTTTGATGTGGTTGGGTGAACAAATTACCGAGCGTGGCTTGGGTAATGGCATTTCCATCCTGATTTTTGGTGGCATTGCGGCAGGTTTGCCCAGTGCGATTGGTGGTTTACTGGAACTGGTGCGAACGGGCGCCATGAGCATTATTGTGGCGCTGCTGATCGTGGTGCTGGTTGCCTTGGTAACTTACTTCGTGGTGTTCGTGGAGCGAGGCCAGCGCAAGATATTAGTGAATTACGCCCGGCGCCAGGTTGGTAACAAGGTGTACGGCGGCCAATCTTCGCATCTGCCCCTGAAGCTGAATATGGCCGGTGTGATTCCACCCATCTTCGCCTCGTCCATCATTTTGCTGCCCGCTACGATCGCAAACTGGTTCAGCGCTGGTGAATCGATGCGCTGGTTGAAAGATATCGCGGGCACTTTAAGTCCTGGTCAGCCCATCTACGTGATGTTGTATGCCAGTGCCATTGTGTTCTTCTGCTTCTTCTACACCGCTTTGGTTTTCAACAGCCGTGAGACCGCAGACAACCTGAAGAAGAGCGGCGCATTTATCCCAGGTATCCGTCCTGGCGACCAGACTGCTAAATATATCGATAAGATTTTGCTTCGCCTGACTTTTGCTGGCGCTGTGTACATCACCTTTGTGTGCTTGCTACCCGAGTTTTTGATATTGAAATATAACGTGCCATTTTATTTTGGTGGTACGTCGCTTTTGATTATTGTTGTGGTGACCATGGATTTCATGGCCCAGGTCCAGAACTACATGATGTCGCAGCAATACGACTCTTTGTTGAAGAAGGCCAGCTTTAAGTCATCCTGATCGTTATACGGTTGGCAACTTTAGGCGCGAAATTGGGTTGTGGAGTTGGTAAATCTGTCAAAATGGCGGGTTACACAAGAGTTGTATAAGTTTTAGGAGAGAAAAAATGAAAGTCTCGGCTTCGGTCAAGAAAATTTGCCGTAACTGCAAAATCATTCGTCGTAAAGGCGTTGTGCGTGTGATCTGTACTGATCCACGTCACAAACAGCGCCAGGGTTAATGGCTAGAGTTTAAGAGGACGTAAATGGCACGTATCGCTGGTATCAATATTCCGCCGCAAAAGCATTCTGAGATCGGTCTGACCGCAATCTTTGGAATCGGACGCACACGCGCTCGCAAAATCTGTGAAGCATGTGGCATTGCATATTCCAAAAAGGTCAAGGACTTGACCGACGGTGACCTCGAAAAGATTCGCGACGCAATCGCTGAATTTACGATCGAGGGTGACTTGCGCCGGGAAACCACCATGAACATCAAGCGATTGATGGACATCGGTTGCTACCGTGGCTTTCGCCATCGCCGTGGTCTGCCCATGCGCGGACAGCGCACGCGCACCAATGCACGTACCCGCAAAGGCCCGCGCAAGGCCGCTGCATCTCTGAAGAAATAAGACGGATTAAGACAACACTATGGCAAAAGCTCCTTCAAATAGCGCCGCACAACGTGTCCGCAAGAAAGTCCGCAAGAATGTGGCGGACGGAATTGCCCACGTGCATGCGTCTTTCAACAACACCATCATCACGATCACAGACCGCCAGGGCAACGCCTTGTCGTGGGCTTCTTCGGGTGGTCAGGGTTTCAAAGGCTCACGCAAGTCGACGCCGTTTGCTGCCCAGGTGGCTTCTGAAGTGGCCGGTCGCGCTGCTTTGGAACAAGGGATCAAGAACCTCGACGTCGAGATCAAGGGCCCAGGCCCCGGTCGCGAATCGTCGGTGCGCGCTTTGGCCGCACTCGGTATTCGGATCAATATGATTGCTGATGTGACGCCGGTGCCGCACAACGGTTGCCGTCCACAGAAGCGCCGTCGTATTTAATTCTTCAACAAGCCCACCGCCGACAACGACAGTTGTCGGCTCCCGCATTTTGTGCGGCAGATGACATAAAAAGGAAGTTCAAGTGGCACGCTATCTAGGCCCCAAGGCCAAACTCTCACGCCGTGAAGGCACGGACCTGTTTCTCAAGAGCGCACGCCGCGCCATTGGAGACAAGGCCAAATTCGATTCCAAGCCCGGTCAACACGGTCGTACGTCAGGCGCACGCACCTCCGATTACGGACTGCAATTGCGCGAGAAGCAGAAAGTCAAGCGCATGTACGGTGTGCTTGAGCGCCAGTTCCGCCGCTACTTTGAAGAAGCCGACCGCCGCAAAGGCAATACCGGTGCAAACCTGTTGTTCTTGCTCGAGTCGCGTCTGGACAATGTCGTTTACCGCATGGGCTTTGGCTCCACACGCGCCGAAGCGCGCCAGTTGGTGTCCCACAAGGCCATTACGGTGAACGGTCAGTCGGTGAACATCCCTTCGTACATGGTCAAGGCCGGCGACATGCTCGCTATCCGTGACAAGTCCAAGAAGCAAAACCGCATTGCTGAAGCCCTGCAGTTGGCACAGCAAGTGGGCATGCCTTCTTGGGTAGACGTGAACTCCGACAAGGCCGAGGGCACTTTCAAAGCTGTTCCCGACCGCGACATGTTCGGTGCGGATATCAACGAATCGCTGATTGTTGAGTTGTACTCACGCTAATAGCGTCTGGGTCGTTTTTATTGTCCCTATTACGCAGTCTGCTGCGTTTTAGGCGCTTCACCAGCCTTACCGACGTAACGAGTCGGGGGTATTGAGAGGAAGTTTGAATGCAAAATAGTTTGTTGAAGCCCAAGTCCATCAGTGTCGAACAAGTCGGTCTGAACCGCGCAAAAGTGGCACTCGAGCCCTTTGAGCGCGGATACGGCCACACGCTCGGAAACGCGCTGCGTCGCGTTTTGCTCTCATCGATGCCCGGTTACGCCGCCACCGAAGTGACCATTGCCGGCGTGTTGCACGAGTACTCGTCGATTGACGGTATCCAGGAAGACGTGGTCAACATCTTGCTGAATCTCAAGGGCGTGGTCTTCAAGTTGCACAACCGCGACGAAGTCACCCTGAGCCTGCGCAAGGACACCGAAGGCGTGGTCACCGCCGCCGATATCCAAACGCCGCACGACGTCGAGATCATCAATCCTTCGCACGTCATTGCGCATCTGTCGTCGGGCGGCAAGCTCGACATGCAGATCAAGGTCGAAAAAGGCCGTGGCTATGTGCCCGGTTCCATGCGCCGCCATGCGGACGAGCCTACCAAGTCCATCGGCCGTATGGTGCTCGATGCTTCGTTCTCGCCCGTGAAGCGCGTAAGCTACGTGGTCGAAAGCGCCCGCGTTGAGCAGCGTACCGATCTGGACAAGCTGGTGGTGGACATTGAAACCAACGGTGCTGTCAGTGCCGAAGACGCGGTCCGCTCGTCGGCACGCATCTTGGTGGAACAGCTCGCTGTGTTTGCGCAGTTGGAAGGCAATGAGTTGCCAGGCTTTGGTCCCGCAGCGTCGAGCCGCGAAGCCAAGTTTGATCCGATTCTCTTGCGTCCGGTCGATGAGCTCGAGCTCACCGTGCGTTCGGCGAACTGCCTGAAGGCCGAGAACATCTACTACATCGGTGACCTGATCCAGCGCACCGAGAACGAACTGCTCAAAACGCCTAATTTGGGTCGCAAGTCGCTCAACGAGATCAAGGAAGTTTTGGCTTCTCGCGGTCTGACGCTTGGCATGAAGCTCGAAAGCTGGCCGCCTGCGGCGCTTGAAAAGCGTTAATTGAATTTGGGCCCGTGTGGCCCAGCGCCCAGAGCAGTACCTGGTACGGCTGCTCGTAAATACTAGACTGAAGGAAATTAAAAATGCGCCACGGACACGGATTACGCAAACTCAACCGCACAAGCTCGCACCGCTTGGCGATGCTGCGCAACATGATGAATTCTTTGATTGCCCACGAAGCCATCAAGACCACGGTCCCCAAGGCCAAGGAATTGCGCCGCGTGGTCGAGCCCATGATCACGCTGGCCAAAGAAGCCACCTTGGCAAACCGCCGCTTGGCGTTTGACCGCCTGCGCGACCGCGACAGCGTGACCAAGTTGTTTGAAGTGCTCGGCCCCCGTTTCAAGGCCCGTCCAGGCGGCTACACACGCATCCTGAAAATGGGTTTCCGTGTGGGTGATAACGCGCCTATGGCTTTGGTCGAATTGGTCGAACGCAGCGAAATAGTCGAAGATGACGCCACAAAGGCAGCTGTTTGAGATAGAATACTAGCTTACCGCGCGATGGAGCAGCCTGGTAGCTCGTTGGGCTCATAACCCAAAGGTCGTAGGTTCAAATCCTACTCGCGCAACCAACAAAACAGCGTCCGCGTTGTTTTCAAAACGCCAACTTTTCAGTTGGCGTTTTTTTTTGAAGGAAATTTGCCATGTTGCTGCCTTTGGATCCAGACACTGTTGCCCACGGCATTCAGCTGTCGATTGCGCCAGTGTTCTTGCTCACGGCGGTCTCTGGGATGATTGGGGCTGTGGCCAACCGACTGGCCCGCATCATTGATCGGGCGCGGTTTCTGGAGAGTGGCATTGAGGCTGGGTTGGAGGCCGCGGTGCGGGAAAAATTCTTTGTAGAGCTGGTCGATTTGCGTCGGCGTGGGCTGCTCGCCAACGCCAGCATCGCGTTGCTGACCCTGTGTGCCCTGTCTATTGGGCTCACCATCATCGTGTTGTTCCTGGGAGAGGCGCTTAATTTTCAGGGTTTGCGCATTTCCATCGCCAGTTTTTTGGCGGGTGTGGCATTTTTTCTGCTGGCCTTGCTGTGTTTTCTGGCTGAAACATGGATTGCCGCGCGGGTGCTCAACTTTGCGCGGCGCAAGGGCTAAGCTTATTTGGCGCCCAGGGCCGGGCGCTGGCCTATTTGCGGCTCACTCCAAGCTGCGGTACTTTTCAACCTCGACCGCGCAGTCGTAAAACGTGGGCGCGTGCCCCATGTCGGTGAGTTGCTGGCCTGTCACCTCATTCACATTCGTTCCTTTGGGCCCGAGCTTGCGCCACCACACGCCCAAGCCATTGACCACGCCTTGCCTTGCGCGCGGGCTCACGCTGGCCTTGCAGTGGTATTGGCCCCGGGCATTGAAGACGCGCACCATGTCGCCGCTGTTGATGGCGCGGGTGGCGGCGTCTGCTGCGCAGATTTCCAGCAAGGGCTCGCCCTCGATGGCGCGCAGACTTTTGACGTTGGCGAAGGTCGAGTTCATGAAATTGCGCGCTGGGGGCGAAATCATGGCCAGCGGGTAGCTGCTGTTGGCGTCGGCGGCTTCGTAATTGGGCAGGTAATCGGGCAGTCCGTCGCCATTGGATGCAGCCAGGCTGGCGCTGAAAAACTCGCATTTACCCGAGGGCGTGGTAAAGCCGCCCTCGGCGAAGGGGGCCTCGGGCGCGCTCAAGCTGACAAAGCCGTGTTTGAGCAGTTGGGCAAAGTCGACCCGCGCGTCAAAAGCCATGCGGCACAGGGCCAGGTCGTCATCGGCAAAGCAGGCTTCTGAGTAGCCCATGCCCTGCGCCAGGGCCCGGAAGATGTCGGTGTTGGTGCGTGCCTGGCCCACGGGTTCGATGGCCGGGCGGTTGAGCAGGATGTCGGTATGGCCGTAGGTGGTGTGCACGTCCCAGTGCTCTAGCTGCGTGGTGGCCGGCAAGATGTAATCGGCGTAGTCGGCCGTGTCGGTCTGGAAGTGTTCAAGCACCACAGTAAACAGGTCTTCGCGGCCAAAGCCTTGCAATACCTTGCCCGAATCGGGGGCTACTGACACCGGGTTGCTGTTGTAGACGATGAGCGCGTCAATCCGTGGGCCAAAACTGGCGCTGGCCGGGCGCTGCAGCTCGTCGCCTATGGTGCTCATGTTCACGCTGCGGCTGGGGCCGCTCGTGCGCAGGTCGGGGCGGCTGAGCGCTGACTCGTCAAACACGTGGGTGCCTGAGGCCGACAGCAGCATGCCCCCAGCGCGGTGGCGCCAGGCGCCAATGAGCGCGGGCAGGCAGGTTACCGCACGCACCGCATTGCCGCCGCCACGGGCGCGCTGCATGCCGTAGTTCAGGCGAATGGCTGCTGGTGCGCCGCTGGCAACACTTGCGCCGTAGTCGCGCGCCAATGACTCGATTTGCGCCACGGGGATGCCACAAACCTCTGCCGCGCGCTCGGGCGGCCACTGCAACGCGCGTTCGCGCAGCGCCTGCCAGCCCAGGGTGTGGCGCGCAATATAGTCGTGGTCCAGCCAGTCGTGGACGATGAGCTGCTGCATCAGCGCCAGCGCCAGCGCCGCGTCGGTGCCGGGGCGCAGGGCGATGTGTTCGTGGCACTTTTCTGCGGTTTCGGTTTTGCGCGGATCAATGCAAATGAGCTTGGCACCATTGCGTTTAGCGGCTTGCGCGTAGCGCCAGAAGTGCAAATTGCTGCCAATGGGGTTGCTGCCCCAGATGAGGATGAGCTTTGCCTGCGCAAAAAACTCCACCCGCATGCCGACCTTGCCGCCCAAGGTGGCGTCCAGAGCCGCGCCCCCGGCGGAGGCGCAAATGGTGCGCTCCAATAGCGAGGCGCCCATGCGGTTGAAGAAACGATCTGCCATGGCCTCGCCCTGCACCCAGCCCATGGTGCCGGCGTAGCTGTAGGGCAGCACCGCCTGCGGGCCGCGCTCTGGGTCTGCCACGATGGATTGGAGGCGCTGCGCAATGTCGGCCAGCGCCTCGTCCCAGGACACCGGGGTGAACTGGCCTGAGCCCTTGGGACCGCTGCGGCGCAGGGGCTGCAAGAGGCGCTCGGGGTGGTAGGTGCGCTCGGTATAGCGCGCCACCTTGGTGCACAGCACGCCGTCGGTCTGCGGATGGTCCGGATTGCCCTGAACCTTGACCGCCACCCCGTCTTGCACCGTGGTGATCAGCGAACAGGTGTCCGGACAATCGTGCGGGCAGGCGCCTACGACATGGTGGGTAGCAGGTGCAGCGTCGGCGTGGATGCGAATGGTCTCTGGCATAGTGACTTCGGCGCGCTGCGCAGTAGAGTGAAAATATCGCCCATAGTAGCAAGCCCGCGCCCGCCGCGCCTGCCATTTTGCGGAAATTGTCCAAGGCCCACTTATGCATTTGATCGAATCCATCGTCCACCAAGCCCCGGCTATTGCCGCCATACGGCGCGACCTGCACGCCCACCCCGAGCTGTGCTTTAAAGAAGTGCGCACCGCCGATGTGGTGGCAGCCAAGCTGACCGAATGGGGCATTCCCATCCATCGGGGTCTGGGCACGACCGGCGTGGTGGGCATCGTCAAGGCGGGCACCTCAACGCGTGCCATTGGCTTGCGCGCTGACATGGACGCCTTGCCCATGCAAGAGCTCAACACCTTTGCCCACGCCAGCGTGCACCCAGGAAAAATGCATTCCTGCGGCCACGATGGCCACACCGCCATGCTGCTGGCAGCTGCCCATTACCTGAGCACGCACCGCGACTTTGATGGCACCGTGTACCTGATCTTTCAGCCGGCCGAAGAGGGCGGCGGTGGTGCGCGCGAGATGATCAAGGAAGGCCTTTTTGAGCAGTTTCCGATGGATGCGGTGTTTGGCATGCACAACTGGCCGGGGATTGCGCAAGGCAGTTTTGCCGTGAGCGCCGGGCCGGTGATGGCGTCGAGCAATGAGTTCAAGATCACCATCCGGGGCAAGGGCGCGCACGGCGCCATGCCGCACCTGGGCCTGGACCCGGTGCCGGTGGCCTGCCAGATGGTGCAGGCCTTTCAGACGATTGTGAGCCGCAACCTCAAGCCCATTGACGCGGGGGTGATCTCGGTGACCATGATCCACGCGGGCGAAGCCACCAATGTGATTCCCAATTTTTGTGTCTTGCAGGGCACGGTGCGCTCGTTCACCTTTGAAGTGCTCGACATGCTGGAGCAGCGCATGCGCGAAGTCGCGCAGCACACGGCGGCGGCCTTTGGCGTGGCCTGCGAGTTTGAGTTCCGGCGCAACTATCCGCCCACCATCAACAGCGCACCCGAGGCCGACTTTGCCCGCAAGGTGATGACCGCGCTGGTGGGGCCGGACTGCATCTTGGCTCAGGAACCCTCCATGGGTGCCGAGGACTTTGCTTATATGTTGATGGCCAAACCGGGCTGCTATGTGTTTTTGGGCAATGGCGACGGCGACCACCGCACCCTGGGCCACGGCGGGGGCCCGTGCATGCTGCACAACCCCAGCTACGACTTCAATGACCGGCTGATTCCGCTGGGAGCGAGCTACTGGGTGCGCCTGGCCGAAGCCTGGCTGGCCCCATCCGCCTGAACAGCCGAACCGCGAGGCGCCCTAATTGCCTTAGCGCGGGCCAAAACGCCGTTGGGCGATCACCAGCAGGCCGTCAAAAATCAGGTTGTCCACCAGCTCAAAAGGGCGGGTCATGCTCGGCGCCATCTTCCAGCCCGCGCCACCGGTCATGATGCACAGTGGCTCTTCGCTGCAGCGCTGGCGCAGGTGTTGCACCATGCACTCCACCGCACCGGCAATGGCGTAGGTGCCGCCGCTGGTGAGCGCGTCGCTGGTGTTGGTAGGAAAAGGGCAAACGTCACCCGTGGGCACGTGCAGGCCGGCGGTGCCCGACTCCAACGCGCGCAGCATGATGCCGTGGCCTGGCAGGATAAAGCCGCCCAAAAAGCGGCCGTCCGGCGCAATCGCCTCTACGGTCACCGCCGTGCCCACCATCACCACCACCATGGGGCGGGGCGCGCCCTGGGCCCGCATGCGGTGGTGGGCGCCGATCATCGCCACCCAACGGTCTGCTCCCAGACGGCTGGGATGGTCGTAGCCATTGCTCAGGCCTGCCTCGGCCTCGCTGGCCACCACCCACTGTGGCGCTAAGTCCCAGAGTTCGAGTTGCTCTTCCACCCGGCGCTTGACGGCGTCGCCAGCCACCACACAGCCCAAAATATGGGTGGGCTGGACTAATTTCGCCCAGACATCGTCGCCCAGTTTGTCAATATTTTCCAAAAACTCGGCGCCATGGGCCAAAAGTTCAGCCCCTGGAAGGGGGGATGCGTAATGCGCCCACTTGAGGCGGGTGTTGCCAATATCCAGTGCGAGGAGGGTCATGAAGGTCGGTGGAGCTTTGGCTCGATTATGGCGAACAGGCGGTATGTGCCTGCGGCCATGGAGCAGCAGTGTGAAAGTGCATCAAATAGTACGCCAGATGTTGAAAATTTTTCAAACTCCACACTGGTATTTACCCTAGGTTCAAATCGCATGACTGTAGGGCATAGTGACAGGCTACCAACCGTTACCACCCACTAGGAGATTTCCAGATGAATGAAAAGAAGGCTGTTTCTTCCCGCCGCGGCATGATCAAAGGTGCGCTTGCAGCAACCGCATTGGCAGCCCCCATGGTTGCCAAAGCGCAAACGGGTCCCATTTCCATGCGCTGGCAGAGCACCTGGCCTGCCAAAGACATTTTCCATGAGTACGCGCTGGACTACGCAAAAAAAGTCAATGACATGACCGGTGGCGACCTCAAGATTGAGGTCTTGCCAGCTGGTTCTGTGGTGCCCGCCTTTGGCTTGCTCGAAGCGGTTTCTAAGGGTACTTTGGACGGCGGTCATGGCGTGTTGGGCTACCACTACGGCAAGCAAAACGCCTTGGCTTTGTGGAACTCCGGTCCCGCATTCGGTATGGACGCCAACATGGTCTTGGCATGGCACAAGTACGGCGGCGGCCATGAACTGCTGGCCAAGTTGTACGCCTCCATTGGTGGCAACGTGCAGTCTTTCTTGTACGGCCCTATGTCTACACAGCCTTTGGGCTGGTTCAAAAAGCCAATTACCAAGTCTGCTGACTTCAAAGGTTTGAAGTTCCGTACCAACGGATTGGCCATTGACTTGTTCACTGCCATGGGCGCTGCAGTCAACGCCTTGCCAGGCGGCGAAATCGTGCCAGCAATGGACCGCGGTTTGCTGGACGGCGCTGAATTCAACAACGCCACCTCCGACCGTATCTTGGGCTTCCCCGATGTGTCTAAGGTGTGCATGTTGCAAAGCTACCACCAAAGCGCTGAGACTTTTGAGATCATGTTTAACAAGACCAAGTACGACGCGCTGCCCGACAAAATGAAGGCGGTCATTGCCGGCGCGACTGAAGCGGCTTCGGCGGATATGTCTTGGAAGGCTGTGGACCGTTACTCCAAAGACTACATCGAGTTGCAGACCAAAGACAATGTCAAGTTCTACAAAACACCAGACGCAATTTTGCAAGACCAGCTCAAACTTTGGTCTGAAATTTTGGAGAAGAAGTCCGCTGAGAACCCCCTGTTCAAAGAGATCGTGGCCTCGCAAAAAGCGTTTGCAGCCCGTGCTGTGAAATGGGACCAAGACACCAACATCAGCCGTCGCATGGCGGTGAACCACTTCTTTGGTGCCAAAGCAGCTTCCTAAACAAGGTTAATTTTTTTTAAGCGCTTTTTTCAGCCATCCAGGTTTCCTGGATGGCTGATTCATTTTTAAGGTTCCTTAATGCAAAACCTGTTGCTATTTATTGACAAAGTCAGCACTTGGATTGGCCAGTTTTTTTCTTGGCTGATACTGGCGTTGACCTTGATGATTTCTTGGGAAGTTTTTTCCCGCTATGTACTGGACAATCCTCATGCTTGGGCCTTTGACGTGATGAGCATGATGTATGGCTCACTGTTCATGATGGCCGGTGCGTACACCTTGTCAAAAAATGGCCATGTGCGCGGCGACGTGCTTTACGGTTTCTTCCCGCCCCGCCTACAGGCCTGGTTTGACCTGATACTTTACTTTTTGTTTTTCATTCCCGGTGTGTTTGCTTTGGCTTACGCAGGTTACGGATTTGCAGCAGATTCTTGGGCGATCAACGAGCATTCCAATGTCACTGCCAACGGACCGCCGGTGTACCCGTTCAAAACGATTTTGCCGATAGCAGGCGCTTTTCTGTTGGCCCAAGGCATTGTTGAAATTGTGCGTTGCATTGTTTGTATCCAGCAAGGTGAATGGCCTAAGCGTGGCGACGACGTAGACGAGGTCGATGTAGAAAAACTCAAAGAAATGGTCAACGTCAAGGACGAAGACATCGCCAAACTCGATGCGCTGGTAACGTCCGGCAAGGGAACTAAATAATGAAAAAAGAAATCTGGTTTGGCCTGACGATCATGGCCTTGGTCGTGTTGTCGGCCTTTATTTTGCTGCCCGCGCCCTCCCAAATGGCCAACGGCCACTTGGGGCTGTTAATGCTGGCCTTGGTTGTGGTGGCGATCATGTTGGGTTTCCCAACCGCCTTCACCTTGATGGGCATGGGGATGATCTTCGCCTGGATCGCCTACAAGAGCCAAAACCCCGCTTTAGCGGTGCAGCAAACCCTTGATCTGATGGTGCAACGTGCGTATTCGGTCATGTCAAACGACGTGCTGATATCGATCCCCTTGTTCGTGTTTATGGGTTACCTGATCGAGCGCGCCAACTTGATCGAGAAATTGTTCAAGAGCATGCACTTGGCCATGGCCCGGGTACCAGGTTCTCTGGCAGTGGCCACCATCGTGACCTGCGCGATCTTTGCGACGGCGACGGGCATTGTGGGTGCGGTGGTCACGCTCATGGGCTTGCTGGCGCTGCCCGCCATGCTTAGGGCCGGTTACAGCGTTCAGTTGTCGGCCGGTGCCATCACTGCAGGCGGCTGTCTGGGTATTTTGATTCCGCCTTCAGTCATGTTGATCGTTTACGGCGCAACCGCTGGCGTGTCGGTGGTCAAGCTGTACGCCGGGGCATTTTTCCCCGGCGTCATGCTGGCGGCTTTGTATGTGATCTACGTGATCGTCATTGCCAAAATTAAGCCTAGCATGGCCCCGCCCATGTCGGCCGAAGACCGTTTTGTGCCTTTGCCTGCGTTCGCGCAGGTGGTGTCCAAAAATATCAGCGGCAACGCCTTGCCCGGCTTGATTGGTGCGCTCAAAGGCAAGCGCAATGCGGCAGTACCCATGCGCGATTTGCTCAATCACCTGGGCATCGCCTTGCTGCCCGCTTTGGCGGTGGCCGCGATCATGGGAACCATTTATTTCAAGGTAACGGCACCCCTGCCTGCGCAGACGGTCGAAGGCGTGGAGGCTATGGGTGGCGAACTGTCGGATTCGTCTCAAATCCAAGAAGAAGCCCCTGGTATTGGTGGTTTGGCCGAGCCCGAAGCCGATGGCTTGCAGGTGCCGCCGGGATCGACCGAGGTAGCCAAGGCAGACGCGGCGCCAAGCGCAGAGCCCGCCAAAGCAGAGGCACCTGCTTCTGCCACCCCTGCGGTCACTGCTGCGGCAGAAGCACCAACGGCGGCGGCCGAACGCGTGCCTGCGCCCATGTCTTTCTGGATCGGTTTGGTGAGTTGTGCGGTGGCCCTGGGCCTTTTCTATGCGTACTTCAGCTTTGCGCGGCTTGAGATCTTCAAGATGCTGCTCGGCTCGTTCTTCCCATTGGCCCTCATGATTTTGGCGGTTTTGGGAACCATTGTTTTTGGACTGGCCACACCCACCGAGGCGGCGGCCATGGGATCCTTGGGTGGCTTGCTGCTGGCGGCGGCCTACCGACGCCTGAACTACGTGGTGCTGCGCGAGTCGGTCTATCTGACGGCCAAAACCAGCGCCATGGTGTGCTGGCTGTTCGTGGGGTCCAGCATTTTCTCGGCGGCTTTTGCGCTGCTGGGTGGCCAGGAACTCATCAACACTTGGGTGTTGGGCATGGACTTGACGCCAGTGCAGTTCATGATCTTGGCGCAAGTGATCATTTTCTTGCTGGGCTGGCCGCTGGAGTGGACCGAGATCATCGTGATTTTTATGCCGATCTTTATTCCCCTGCTGCCGCACTTCGGCATTGATCCACTGTTCTTCGGCTTGCTGGTGGCACTGAACCTGCAAACTGCCTTCTTGAGCCCGCCAGTGGCGATGGCAGCGTTTTACTTAAAGGGCGTGAGCCCACCGCATGTCACCCTGAACCAAATCTTTTTGGGCATGCTGCCGTTTATGGGCATCCAAGTGTTTGCCATCTTTTTGCTGTACACGTTCCCAGCGATTGGTTTGTGGCTACCGCAGATGCTTTACAAATAGGCTTTTCCCTGCACCGCGATAAACCGCAGCGCCGCCAAGGCTCTGCGGTTTTTTTTTGGAGCGAACGTTCTTGCCGTCACTTTTCAAGTTGCTATGATTGACGTTTACGTTAACGTAAACTCCGGTTTGCTGTTTTTTCTTCCCTTCGGAGCTTTCCATGTCTGACTTGTCCGCCGAATACCAAGCCCTGGCCAACTACCGCCCCACGCACAAGGTGCGCTTTGTGACAGCTGCGAGCTTGTTTGACGGCCACGACGCGGCCATCAATATCATGCGGCGCATTCTGCAAGGCATGGGCGCCGAGGTGATTCACCTGGGCCACAACCGCAGCGTGGAAGAGGTGGTGACTGCGGCCTTGCAGGAAGACGTGCAGGGCATTGCGATCAGCTCTTACCAAGGCGGCCATGTGGAGTATTTCAAGTACATGGTCGATTTGCTCAAGAGCCGGGGTGGCGCGCACATCAAGGTGTTTGGCGGCGGTGGCGGCGTGATCGTGCCGTCTGAGATTGCCGAACTGCAAAGCTATGGGGTGACGCGCATTTACAGCCCCGAGGACGGCCAAAAAATGGGCCTGGCCGGCATGATTGGCGAGATGGTGATGCGCTGCGACCACGATCTGGCGCCCTATGCGCCCAGCGATCTGGCTGCATTTCAGGGCCACAGCGACGCGCATTGGCGCGCGCTGGCGCAGTTTTTAACGGTGGTCGAGGCAGGCAAAGTGCCGGACGCCACGCTGCAAGCCCTGCGCACGCAGGCGGCTGCCACGCATATTCCGAGCATCGGCATTACCGGCACGGGCGGCGCGGGCAAGTCGTCGCTGACCGACGAGCTGATCCGCCGCCTGCGCCTGGACTGTGGCGACACGCTGCGCATTGCGGTTATTTCGATTGACCCATCGCGGCGCAAGAGCGGTGGCGCATTGTTGGGCGACCGTATTCGCATGAACGCGATTTCGCCGTGGGCGACCACCAAGGGTGCGGAATTTTTCGCCGGGCCGTCCCAAGAAAAATTAGCCCCCTCGGGGGGCAGCGAAGCACACGCAGTGGGGAGCGTGGGGGCTAGAGTGTTTATGCGCTCGTTAGCTACCCGCGACTTTGGCTCTGAGATCAGCCAGGCGCTGCCTGACGTGATTGCCGCCTGCAAAGTGGCTGGTTTTGATTTGATCGTGGTCGAAACCTCTGGCATCGGCCAGGGCGACGCCGCCATCGTGCCGCTGGTAGATGTGCCGCTGTACGTGATGACGCCCGAGTTTGGCGCGGCCAGCCAGCTGGAAAA
>CAMDHS010000012.1 GCA_945898115.1 Comamonas sp. lk | reverse complement strand
GCCAATGCTGCGAAAGGTCGAACCGTTGCCAATGCCGCTGGCGGTAAACAGCACGACAAACAGCGCCATAAACACAAAGAAATACTGCTCAGGCTGGGCGCTTTGGTAGGCCAGCAGCATGACGTAGCCCACCGCAGCAGACGCCAGCACCATCAGCGCAGAAATCCACTGCGTGACGATGGAGCCGCCCACCTTGTCGGCAATCCAGCCACCCACCGGGCGCACTGCGGCGCCCACAAAGGGGCCAATCCAGGCGTAGGTCAGGGCCGAAGGCGCGTTGGGATTTTTCAGGGCATGGGCCATGAGCCCTGTGGCGGGATCGACCACGTGCTGAAAGCCAAAGATCACGGTAATGGCCAGGGGCAGCGCCATGGAAAAACCGATGAAGGAGCCGAAGGTGACGATGTACAGCGCCGTCATCGCCCAGGTGTGCTTGTTGCTGAAAATCTCGAACTGCTTGGCGACGTTTTCTTTCATGGTGCCAAAGGCCGCCAGGCGCATGATGAGCAAGGCGCTGGCAATGTCCAGGGGAATGGCCAGCCACATGCTGATCAGGCCCAGGCCGGTGGGCGCAGGCAGGTACAGGTACAGGCCCAAAATCGCCGGAATAAAGGCCAGGGTGTAGAGGTAAGTCACCTTGGCAAAAGCCACCAAGGGGCTGCCGGTGTCGGGTGAGACGGTCTTGAGGTTGCTCATGCCAAACCAGCACAAGAGCGACAAGGGCAGCAGCGACAGCACCCAGGCAAAGCCGGCGTTCTGGATCCAGGTGGGCGTGCCTGCGGCAATCTTGCCGAAGATCCAGCCGCTGTCCTTGACCAGCTGCATGGAGCCGCCGCCCCAGTCGCCAAACAGGCTGACCGTCATCACCAGCGGTATGACGATTTGCATGGTGGTGACGCCAAAGTTACCCAGGCCGGCGTTGAGGCCCAGCGCCGTGCCTTGCAGGCGCTTGGGGAAAAAGGTGCTGATGTTCGACATGGACGAGGCAAAGTTGCCCCCGCCCACGCCCGACCACAGCGCCATCAGCTGAAAAGCCCACAGCGGCCAGTCCTTGTGCTGCAGCGCCATGCCCGTGCCAATGGCCGGGGCCAGCAGCATGGCCGTGGTCAGAAAGATGGTGTTGCGCCCGCCGGCCAGGCGAATCAAAAACGAGGCCGGGATGCGCATGGTGGCACCGGAGATGCCGGCAATCGCGGTGAGCGTGAACAGCTCGGCCTGGGTAAACGGAAAGCCCAGGTTGAGCATCTGCACGGTGATGATGCCCCACATGCCCCAGACCGCAAAGCCGCACAAGAGCGCGGGCACAGAGATCCACAAGTTGCGGTAGGCGATGGCTTTGCCGGTGCTTTCCCAGAAGCGCTCATCTTCCGGGCGCCACTCGCTGATGTCAGCAGGCGATGTTGAGGGGGTATTCATAGACTTCCTTGCTTAAACAGTTTTTGAAGGGTGGAGCTGAAATAGAACGGCGTTTTTGCCCATGAGCTCGCCACGGCGCACCTCGGTCCAGTACATCCAGACCAGCGAGACCCAGACCACGCCGTACATCAGCATGAAGGCGCTGGAGCGGATGCCGGTCAGGTCCATCAGCGCGCCAAACAGAATGGGCAAGACAAAGCCGCCCAGGCCACCGGCCAGGCCGACGATGCCGCTGATGGCGCCGATATTTCCGGTGTAGTCGTCGCTGATGTACTTGAAGACGCTGGCCTTGCCGAAGGCAAAGGCGATGCCCAGCACAAACATGAGGGCGGTGAACATGTAGACGTTCAAACCAAAGTGAAAGGTGCGCGGACCATTGACGGTGGCGATAGTGAAGTCGGTTTGCGGGTAGCTGAGCAAGAACAGGCAGACCCAGCTCACCCACAGCACCCACCAGGTCACGCTGTGCGCGCCCCATTTGTCAGACATCCAGCCGCCAACGGCGCGCAGCACGCCACCGGGCAGGGAGAAGCAGGCCGCCAACAGCGCCGCCGAGCGGATTTCCAAGCCAAATTCGCCCACGTAGTACTGCACCATCCACAAGGACAGCGCCACATAGCCACCAAACACAATGCTGTAGTACTGGCAGTACTTCAGCACCTTGGGGTCTTTGAGTGCCTTGAGCTGGTCCACAAAACGCACATTGCTGGGCACCAGATGGGCCGGGTCGCTGTAGCTGAAGAACCAGAACAGCAGCGCCGCGCCCAGCATGATGGCCGCATAGACCTGCGGCACCATGGCCCAGCCAAAGGCCACCACCAAGGCCGGAGCGACAAATTTGTTCACCGCCGCGCCCGAGTTGCCCGCGCCATAAATGCCCATGGCAAAACCCTGCTGGCTTTTGGGAAACCAGCGCGCCACATACGGTGTGCCGACCGAGAACGAGCCCCCGGCCAGGCCGACAAATAGGCCAATCGTCAGGAAATGCCAGTACGCCGTGGCGTAGGACATCAGGTAGATGGCCGGCACGGTGGCGGCCATCAGAATGGCCATCACCAGGCGACCGCCAAAACGGTCCGTCCAGATGCCCAGCGGCACCCGGATGAGCGAACCGGTCAGCACCGGCGTGGCCATGAGCAGGCCGAATTGGGTGGAGTTGAGGTCCAGCGCCTTTTTGATCGGAATGCCGATCACGCCAAACATCATCCACACCATAAAACACACGGTAAACGCGAGAGTGCTGACGATCAGCACCGACAGGGCCTGCCTTTTTTGGGTCATTGCTTTCGCTCCATGGAGTTCATGGAATGACTTTAGGTGGGGGTGAGCGCGCGCACCATCCTTCGGTGGCAAGAGCACCGCCGCGCAAAAGGAGGAGGCTCACTCATCCCAAAGGATGAGGCGGCAGACCAAGGCGCAAAAGCTTGCGCCAGGTCAAGGCCGGGGCCCCAGTGCAGGGGCTTAAACCAGCCGGTTTTCCGAGGCCAGCACGGCCGCGTGCACGCGGCTGCTCACCCCGAGTTTGTGCAGCACGTGCTGCACATGGGTTTTTACCGTGGTCTCGGCAATGTCCAGCGTGCGGGCAATTTCCTTGTTGCTCGCACCACTGGTGATGCCCACCAGGATTTCGCGCTCGCGCACGGACAAGCTGCCCAGGGCCAGGGCCACCGGGCTGCTGGCCTGGGAACTGGCGCCATCGTGTTGTGCCGCACCCCGGTAGGCGGCCACCAGCTTGCTGGTCATCTCGGGCGCAATGACGCTGTCGCCGGCGTGCGCGCGCTGCACGGCCTGGACCAGAGCCTCGCCTTCGGTGGTCTTGAGCAAGTAACCCGCCGCGCCCTTGCGCAAGGCCACCGACAGGTCTTCTTCGTCTTCGCTCACAGTAAGCATCACGATGCGTGCGCCAGGTGCGGCCTCACGCAAGGCGGGCAGCGCGTCTACGCCATTGACGCCGGGCAGGTGGTTGTCAAGCAAGATCACGTCGGGCTGCAGCTCCTGGGCGCGGCGTTGGCCCTGGCCGGCGTCGGCGGCGTCACCCACCACCAGCACGCGGGGGTCGCGCGACAGCAAGGCGCACAGGCCGCGGCGAAACAAGGTGTGGTCGTCAACCAGCAGCACGCGCACCGGCGGGGCCAAAGACGCGCTCATGCGGCCACCCGTTCCAGTGCAGGCGCTGGGCTCAAGGCGCTGGCGCCAGTGATCAAAGGGGCCAAAGTGGCCACAGGCAGCGTCAGCAGGACCGACGTACCCACGCCGGGGGTGGAAATGTATTCGAGCAAGGCGCCGATGCGCTGGGCGCGTTCGACCATGATGCGCAGGCCGACATGGGTTTCTTCCAGCGCGCTGTTGTTGGCCTGGTAGCCCACGCCGTCGTCGCGCACTTCAAAGCGCCAGACCGGCTGCTGCTGCACATCAAGCCAGACCTTGGACGCATGCGCGTGCTTGCGCACGTTGGACAGCGCCTCTTGCACGATGTGCAGCACCTGGATCTGCACGTCGGCCGACAAAGGCAGGCCGTGGCCGGTGATGGCTAGCGCCGTGGCCAGACCGGTTTGGTGTTCAAACTTGCGCAGCGTGGTGGCCAGCGCGGGCTCGATGTCTTCGGTGTTGGCGCGGGTGCGGAAATGCATCAGCAGTTCACGCACATCGCCATAGCTTTCACGCACGCCCACGTCGATTTCTTCCAGCACGGACTGGATTTCTGCCGCCGAGCCGCCATTAACCGCCTGGCGCATGAGCTGCACCTGGATTTTCAAAAAGGCCAGCGACTGCGCAATCGAGTCGTGCAGCTCGCGCGCGATCAGGTGGCGCTCTTGTGAGACGGCCGCTTCTTTCTCGAGCGCCTGGAGGCGTAGGTTGTCCATGGCGCTGGCCAGGTGGCTGTTGAGTGCTTCGAGCAAGGTGCGCTCTGCCGCAGAAGGCTCGACCTTGGCGTGGAAAAACAGGTCCACCTCGCCCAGCACGCGCTCGTGCAGGCGAATGGGCACATTGACCACGGTGTTAAACCCCGCTTTGGCGCAATGTTGCAAGGCGGCCGGCGCTTCGGCGCGTATGGCGATCACCCGCAGCTGCGGGGCGCTGGCGACCACGGCGCAGTGGCAGTCGCCCGCATGCAGGCACTGCTCGTCTTGCACCATGTCGGCGCTCAGGCCACTGGAGGCCAGCATCACAAAGCGCTGGTTGGCCTGGTCGGACCAGCGCACCGCCACGCCGTCGGCGCGCGCAATGCGCATCAGCCGCTGCGAAAAATCCTGCGCCAGCGCGTCCAGCGAAGTCGCATGTGCCACCATGGACGTTACCTCGTACAAGGATTCCAGGCGCTCGCGCTTTTCTTCGAGTTCCAGCGTCTTTTCCTTGACCTTGGCCTCCAGGTTGCGGTACATGAGCTGCAGGTGCTCGGCCATGCCGTTGAAGCCATCGGCCAAGGTGCCAAATTCGTCCGAGGTGACGCGCTCGACCCGCGCGCCCCAGTCGCCGGCCTGGATTTTTTCAATCGCCTGCTTGAGCAGTTGCACTGGTTCCAGCACAAAGCGGTAGCCCGTCACGATCAGCACGGTGGCACCAATCATGGCCAATGACAAGACGCCGATTTGCAGCAAGTGCAAGATGGAAGTCCAGCGCGCCATATGGGCCTCGATGCTGGCGACCAAGGCGTCGATGTCCGCAACAAAACGGACCGTGTCGCTGCGCAAGGGCGCCGCGTTATCTGGCGCATCACTGGGCCTTTGCGCGTGAAACTGCGCCCAGTCGGCCTGCACCGCGTCAAAACGCAAGCGCACCTGCTCGTCCCAGGGCATGAACAGGGGGCGTTCGGTGTCGCCGCTTTGGAGCAGCAGCAGGCTGGTCTCAAACTCTTGCGTCAAGCCGACGAGCTCTTGCTCCGGTCCGCTGGCCGCCACCAGGGCCATGCGGTAGGCCTGCATGCGCAGGCGTCCGGCCTCGTTGACCGCTGCGGCACCGCCGTCGAGCTGCCAGCTCACCCACAAGGTCGCCGCCGTTGACAGCAAGGCCGCCAGCAAAAAGGGCGTACCCACCACCGCCAGTTTGGAGCCCAGGCCCCAGCGGGTTTTGACGATGACGGTCGGGGTCTGCAGCTTATCCATCGCGCCCGTCCAAGCGGGTTTGCAAGAGCCAGGGGCCGTAGGTCAGACCGTACAAGCCAAAGGCGCCCGCCCAGGCCAGCGCCGCACACAGCAGCGCCCCCACCAGCTGCTCTGGCATCACCAGCGGCCAGACCACGCGACACAGCGCCGCCGCAATCAGCAGCGCAAACGCGGCGACTTCACGCGGGCCCGCCTGTACCAAACGCCCGGTATGGCCGCGCGCAGTGCGCGTCATCATGCCCAGCACGAGCCCGGCGGTCGCACCCACGGCCAGGCTGTGGATGCCAGCAGACGCGCCCACCAGACCGAGTTGTGCCAAGGCCAACAAGCCCAAGCCCAGGGCAAACCAGAGGTAGGCCACCTGCAGCACCCAAACCATGGGGCGCGCCGCGGTAGCCCACGGCGACCAGCGCCATTGGCGCGCCAGGTGCAAAACGGCCGCACCCGCCAATACCAGTGCGGTGACCGGCGCCAACACGGCCGGCGCAAACAGCCACATTCCCAAGCCAGCGGCGGTATGCGCCAACACCGAGCGCTCGAGCCACGGCAAGGGCGTGATCTTCACCCCAGGAAGGGCGCCCATGGTAAAGCCCGGTATCACCCGCCCGGCCATCACGCATTCCAGCACCACCACCAGCGCCAGCATGGCATGCAAGGCCGACAAGGGCGCCGCATCAAGCCAACCCAGCACCGCGCCGTGGAAGGCCGCGTTGGCCAGCGCCATCAGCAGCAGCAGACCCGCCAGCGGCAGGTTGCGGTGGTTGCCCGCGCGCAGCAACAAGCGCAACAACACGGCGGCCACCAGCGGCAACAAGGCCACATCCAGCGCCGCGTACAGCAAGTAGGGCGCGCCCAGGGCGGCCAGACGCGCCGCCAGCCACAAGCCGGCCAGGGCCCCCAGGTGCGCACCGCGTGGCGTGGCCAGGCCGGTCCAGGCTTTGCCAGCGGTCATGAGAAAACCAATCACCACTGCGCCCACGAAACCGTAGAGCATCTCGTGCGCATGCCACAGCAAGGGCGCCATGGCCGGCGTCCAGACCAGGTAACCGAGCAGCGTCAGCACCCAGGCCGGCACGGCCAGCGTGGCAAACAAGGCCGCCCCCAGATAAAAAGGCCGAAAGCCCAGGCGCAAAAACGCCCATCCGTGCGGCAGGTGGGCGCCGGGTTCCTGGATGCGGAGCGCTGGAATGGGTAGAACTTTCACGGAGGCCTTTGCATAGGGATCAGCGGGCCAAAAAGACAGCTGGCACGCCAGAAACGGCCGCCCAAGACGCTCCAAGCAAGCGACAGATGGTGAGCCCAAAACAGGGTCAAGCCCAATGTAGCAGCGGCGCTGGCTTGGGGCGCCAACGGGCGCGGACAAGCACCCGCTAATGCGCCTGCCTTTGATATCTATCAAACAAAGCGCAGGTGCGCGGGGCCTGCGGTGCTGGCCTCAGGCCAGGTCGCGCTGCGCCAGCGGTGCGATTTGCGCCCACTCTTCGTCAGAAAACAGGCGTGAGCGGCTGCAGCACTCATGGCGCTCGCGGCATACGCACATCGCCAAACTGTCACGTCAATTTCATGAAGCTGGAATAAATTGCGCTCTTGTCCTTTTCAGCGGCAGCAACATATTGACCCCCACCATTGCATCCCTTTTCCGCAACGAAGGCCGTGTTGTTGGCAGACTGACCCGGTCTTGTGGCGCAGTCCTTGTGGCGGTGTTGCTTAGTGCCTGCTCTGCGCGCCAACTGATCGTTCAAAGCTTGGGCAATGAACTTGCCAACCAAGGGCAGGCGGTCGAGGAGGACGTTGGCCTAGCACGCGAGGCCAGCGCTTTCTATTTGAAGTTGTCCGAGTCTCTTTTAAAGGAGTCGCCCGGCAGCCTCAAGCTTGCAGAGACGGTATGCGCCGGGCTGAGCCAATACGCATTCGCCTTTGTCGCCTTTGAAGCGGAAAAGCTCGCTGCCAGCGACGCCCAAGCCGCCTACCGCACCAACGAGCGTGCCAAACGCCTCTACCTCCGCGCCCACCGCCACGCGATGTTGGCCCTGGAACTTTCTTCGCCGGGCTTCGCAGCAAAGCTTGCACAGCCCACTGCGGGCCAGTGGCCCGTGCTGTCCAAAGACCAAATTGGCCTGGCCTACTGGGCTGCTGCGTCGTGGGGTGGCTATATCTCGCTGTCCAAAGATGTGCCAGATGTGGTTGCCGATTTGCCCTTGGCCTACCGCTTGGCCGGACTGGCCTGGAAGTTGGACCCGCAATACGACAACGGCGGCCTCGCCAGCCTGATGGGCAGTTTCGAGGCGGCGGTGCCCGGCGGATCCCTGAGCCGCGCGGCGCAGTATTTTGACTCTGCCATCGCCCTAGGCGGCGGCAAGAACGCCGGCCCCTTGGTTGCCAAGGCAGAAAACATCGCGCAGGCGCAAGGACAGCGCGAGGCCTTCGAACTGCTGCTGCGACAAGCCATAGAGGCCAGCGAGCTACGACGCGACCTGGCCAACGAAGTGATGCGTGAGCGCGCGCAATGGCTACTCAAAACAGCCGACGACCTATTTTGAAATGAACATTCCCATGAACCTGTGTAAACCACCTCTACGCCTTCTTCTGTGCGCGCTATCTGTCTGGGCCGCTCTAGGCATCCACACGGGGGCCGAGGCGGCAGACAAGCAATTTCGCATTGGCTCCTTGGTACCCAAAAACTCTTTGTACCACCGCCAACTCATGGACATCGGCGAGGCATGGCGCGCCGCGCAAGGCGAAAACGCGAAATACCTAGTGTACCCCGACGGCAGCCAGGGCGGCGAGGCAGAAATGGCACGCCGCATGCGCATTGGACAGTTGCAAGGCGCGTTGTTGTCAGTGGTGGGCCTGCGGGAAATCGAACCATCGATTTCGGCCTTGCAAGGGATACCCTTGCTGTTCAGAAACTGGGAGGAGGTGGATTACGTGCGCGAGAAGATGCGCGCCGGCATGGAAAAGAAGTTTCTGGAAAAAGGCTTTGTGGTCTTGGCCTGGGGCGACGCCGGCTGGGTGCGCTTTTTTTCCAAGGACGCCGCAGTGCGCCCTGATGACTTCAAAAAGATGAAGTTTTTTGCCTGGGGCTCTGAGCCGGACCAACAAGCCATCATGAAAAGCCTAGGCTACACGCCAGTGCCGCTAGAGACCTCGGACATCCTCCCGGCCATTCAAACCGGCATGATCAATGTGGTGCCGTCCACGCCCTACTTCGCACTGGCAACACAAATTTATGCCACGGCCCCCAACATGCTCGAAATCAACTGGGCACCGATTGTGGGCGCTTTGGTGGTGACGAAAAAGTCATGGGATGACATGAGCCCGGCGGCCCAAACCGCAGTGCGCTCCGCCAGCGACAAGGCTGGCGTGCAAATTCGCGCCAAGGCCCGGCAAGAAGTGGAAGAGGCCGTGGACGCCATGAAAAAGCGTGGGCTGACGGTGAACCGCCCCACGCCTGAGCAAATGCGGGAGTGGAATGAATTTGCCGAGAAGCTCTACCCCCGGATTCGCGGCACCATGGTTCCGACAGAGACCTTTGACGAGGTCTTGTCCCACCTGAAAGACTTCCGCGCAGGCAAAGGCAAGTGAGCGTGGGCCACCGGCACCCTGTTTTTTCCAGGTTAGAAAACCTGGACGCGAACATCGCATCTCTGGCCCTGGCGCTGATGATGGTGATTCCCTTGGTCGAGATCCTGATGCGACCGATTCTGGGCAGTGGCATTGACAATGCCCCGGTGCTGGTGCAGCACCTGGGCCTGGTGCTTGCCATGTTCGGCGCCTTGGCCGCCGAGCGCCATGGCCACCTCACCTCCTTCGCAGCCACCGGCACTGGCGCAGCGCAAACACCGGCCTGGCGCGGGGCCCAGTGTCTGGCGGCTGCCGTGTGCGGAGTGCTGGCCTATGCGAGCTTGCGCTTTGTGCAAAGCGAACGCGATGCCGGGCACATCTTGGCTTATGCAATACCGACCTGGACCATCCAAGCCGCACTGCCCTTGTGCTTTGCCGTATTGGGCTACAAGCTGGGCAGCCGCTGCGGAGGGCACACGCTTATGCGCCTGGCGCTTGCAGTGGGTGCGCCGCTAACCGGTTTTCTGATCGCCCGGCAATTTGACGGCACGTCAATTGCGGCATGGCCAGCTTTGGCGCTGCTGGCTGCAGCGCTGCTCGCTGGTGCACCGATTTTTGCCATCTTGGGCGGCTTGGCCCTGGCGCTGTTTTGGAGCGAAGGCATGCCGCTGGCCTCAGTGGCTTTGTCGCATTACCAAATCACGGTCAATCCGTCTCTGCCCGCCTTGCCCTTGTTTACTTTGGCCGGCCTGATATTTGCGCGCACGGGTGCGGCACAGCGTCTGGGCGCATTGTTTGTCGCTCTGATGGGCGGCGGAGTGCGCGGCACGGTGGTGGCGGTAGCCGTGCTTTGCTCGTTTTTCACGGCGTTTACCGGCGGCAGTGGCGTGACCATCCTGGCGCTTGGCGGCTTGATGCTGCCCCTCTTGCGCAACGCCGCCTACCCGGAGGACAAGGGCATTGGACTGGTCACCAGCGCCAGCGCACTGGGCGTGCTCTTGGCGCCTTCGGTGCCCTTGATCATGTACGCCATCATCGCCCGCGTACCCATTGGCACCATGTTTTTGGCAGGCGTAGTGCCGGCGCTGGTGATGGTGGCTTGTTTGCTGTTCTTTGGCGGATTTCTTAAAGGCGGCGGGGCGCCAGCGCCAGCAGCGCCCGGACCGGCGAGAGCTTCACTTACCACAGTCGCTTGGAACGCCAAGTGGGAAATACTCGCGCCGTTTGTGGCTATTGGCTCGCTAGCCAGCGGCATCGCTACGCCCATGGAAAGCGCCGCACTGACCGCTGCGTACGCGGTGCTGACCCAGGCATTTGCCCACCGCGAGTTGCCCATGCGTTTGCTCGTGAAGTGTTTGAGTGAATCTGCCCAGATCATTGGCGGCGTGTTGCTGATCTTGGGCATGGCGCTGGCACTCACCAACTTTTTGATTGACGCAGGCATACCAGACGCGGCCATTGAGGCGGTGCAAAACCTGATACCCAACCGGTGGGTGTTTCTGTTGGCGCTGACCGTGTTTTTGCTGTTTGCGGGTGCATTGATGGAAATATTCGCGGCCATCGTGGTTCTCGTCCCCTTGCTGCTGCCGGTGGCGCAAAGTTACGGCATTGGCCCGGTGCACTTCGGCATCATTTTCTTGGCTGCGATGGAAATGGGGTTTTTGTGCCCGCCGGCTGGCCTGAACATCTTTTTTGCCTCGGCCATGTTCGGCAAACCCATTCGTGCGGTGGCGGCGTCCGTCACGCCCGCCTTGGGCGCCATTTTTCTGGGCACTTTATTGATTGCGTGGCTGCCAGAGCTGTCGACCATGCTTCCCAATTTAGCGGGCGCTGCCATCCCTGCGCAGTAGGGTCAGCGCCAGCAGCGCCGAGGCCAGCATCAAGAACAGGCTGACGGCATTGAGCACCGGCGTAGCGCCTTCGCGCATGCGGCCATACATCATGACGGTGAGCGGCGAATCCGAGCCCACCAGCATGAGCGTGGTGTTGAAGTTCTCAAAGGACATCAGGAAGGAAATAGCTGCAGCGCCCACCAGCGCCGGCCGCAAATAGGGCAGGGTGATGGTGCGCAGCACCGCAGCGCGCGTGGCGCCTAGGTTGAAGGCAGCCTCTTGCAGCGTGATGTCAAAACGCTTGAGGCGCGCGCTGATGGTCAGCGTGGCCACCGAGATGATGAAGGACAGCTGGCCCAGCACCACCAGTGGCAGGCCAGGGCGCAAAAACTCCAACTCCAGGCCCCACACATCATCGGCCAGGTTGGCGATGCGGCTGGCAAATGCAAGAATGGAAATACCCAAAATAACGCCCGGAATCACCAGCGGCGCGAGCATCATCAGCGAAAAAATCGATTTACCTCGGAACTGTGTGCGCTCAATCAAAAATGCATTGGCCGTGCCAATGAGCACCGCCAGCACCGTGACCCAACTTGCCACCACCACGCTAGTCCAGATGCTGCCCATCAAGGCCTTGTCGGCAAACAAGCCCTTGCGCCCGGCCTGTACATTGCCCAGGAACCAGTCAAAGGTAAAGCCCTGCCAGGGCGGCGCGGGGTAGGGCGCATTGTTAAAGGCAAACGCCGCCACGATGGCCAGCGGCAAAAACAAAAAAGTAAAAAACAACACCGCGTAGGCGACCGTGCCAAAGCGCAGCCAGGCCGGGCGGGGGAGGGAGGGAATCATGATTTGCGCATCACTTCGCCAAACTTCTGGCCTGAGAGCTTGAGCCCCAGCCACACGATGGCGGTGCTCAAACCCAGTAGCAAAAAGCCAAAGGCCGCACCCTGCTCCCAGTTGAAACGGGTGATGAACTGGGTATAGATCTGCTCGGTAAACCACTGCGAACTTTTGCCACCCAAGAGCGTGGGAGTGAGGTAGTTGCCCAAAGTGAGCATGAACACCACGATGCAGCCCGCAACAATGCCGGGAGCGGCATGCGGAATGACGATCTGACGCAGGATGGACCAGCCGTTACCGCCCAGGTCGTAGGCCGCTTCAATCAGCGCGTCGTCCAAACTTTCGAGCGCACTGACCAGGGGCACCACCATGAACAGCATGGAGGTGTAGACCAGGCCCACCAAAATGGTAGCGTCGTGGTAGAGCATGTCTACCGGCATGTCAGTCATGCCCAAGCGCACCAGCACGCCAGGCAAGACGCCGGACTCGCGCAGCAAAATCATCCAGCCCAGTGCGCGCACTGTCTCGCTCACCCAAAACGGAATCAGGCACAGCACAAACAGCGCCGACTGCAGGCGCCCGCGCGCAATCTTGGCAATCGTCCAGGCCATGGGAAAGGCCACCAGCAGCGTGATAGCCGTGGACACAATCGACATCACGGCGGTGCGCACAAAGGTGTGCCAGTACAGCGGCTCACCAAAAAAGGTGGCGAACTGGGCCAGGCTGGGCTCGTAGACGCGTGGCGCCACGCGCACACGCAGCGACAAAATAGCCAGCTCCACATGCGGCAGTACCAGCAGCAGCGCCAACCAGACCACGGCGGGCGCCACCAGCAGCGCAAACATCAGCCGCGCCTGGGTTTTGCCCACAGACATGGCTTCAGTGGCCATGGGACGCGGGCGGGTCACTGGTGGCAAAGCAGACAGCGCGCTGCGGGTCAAAGCCAAAGTGCACTTGCTCGCCCACCGCCAGGGCGTGGAACTGGCCGGTCTGAGGCAAGGCGATGCGAAATTCCAGCTGGGTTTTGTCTTCGCGCAGCAGCACGGCGGAATTGGCACCGTCAAACAAAATGCTTTCCACCTTGCCGCCGTAAGCGCTGTGGCCTTGGTCAGTAAAGGTCTGGGCCTGGCGGGAAATGCCGGCCACTTCGGGGCGCACAAAGGCCTGCACCGTGTCGCCCACGCGCACCGGGCCCATGGCCAGGGCACGCAGTTCCATGCCGCCTGGAGTGAGCAGGGTGATGGTCTGCCGGTGGACTGCAGTGGCGCGGCCCTGCACGCAGTTGTTGGCACCGACAAAGCCCGCCACAAAAGGCGTCTGCGGCTGGTAGTAAAGCTGCTGGGGCGTGCCCACTTGCTCAAACCGGCCCTGGTGCATTACGGCCACCTGGTCGGACATGACCAGCGCCTCGGACTGGTCGTGCGTGATGTAGACAAAGGTGGTGCCAAAGGAAGCCTGCAACTGCTTGAGCTCGATCTTCATGTGCTCGCGCAGCTTGAGGTCCAGCGCGCCCAGCGGTTCGTCGAGCAGCAGCAATGTGGGCTCGAGCACCAGGCTGCGCGCAATAGCCACCCGCTGCTTTTGCCCGCCGGAGAGCTGGTCGATGCGCTTGTTTTGTGCGCCGGGCAGGCTGACGCGCTCGAGCATCTCGCCCACGCGGCGTTTGATCTCAGACGCCGCCACCCCCCGGCGGGCCAGGCCGTAGCCGATGTTTTCGCCCACCGACATCATGGGAAAAAGCGCCAGATGCTGAAACACCATGTTGACCGGGCGCTTGTTGGGCAGCACGCCGTGCATGGACTTGCCGCCGATCACAATGTCGCCCTGGTCCGGGCTTTTAAAGCCGGCCACCATGCGCAGCAAAGTGGTCTTGCCGCAGCCCGAAGGCCCGAGGATGGAGAAAAAACTGCCACGCGCCACGCTGAACGACAGCTTGGCCACCGCCGCAAACGCGCCGTAGTGCTTGGACACACCGATGGCCTGGAGGTCGGCTGGGCGCTGACTGGTCATGGGTTCAGTGCAAACGCACGCCTTGGCGTTCAAGCTCTGCCTGCACGTCGGCCAAGTCAACATCCGCTGTTGATTTGCCTTGTTGCAGCGACACCGCCGCCGCAGCACCTGCACCCTGCCCGGTCACGGTGCAGGCCATCATATTGCGCATGGCCGCATGCGACACCATGTCGCCAGCCACGCAGCGCCCAGCCACCAGCAGGTTGTCCACTTCCAGCGGCACCATGCAGCCGTAGGGCACCTCAAAGTAGCGGCCGGTGGTGGGCAAAATCAGCACGTTGTAGCCGTCGATGAACTCGGGGAATATGCCAATGGAATCGTCAAACTTGGCCTGGTTGCGCACGTCGTCGCTGCTCAGGTTGTAGCGTCCGATGATCTTGCGCGAGTCGCGCGTGCCCAGCGTCATGCCAAAGTTGCGCAGCTTGGCGCTTTCAAAGCCGGGCACCACTTTTTTCAGGGCCATCAACGCGTACAGCGCCTCTTGGCGGCCCTGCATTTCAGCTTTGGTCAGGTCCATCACGTCGGTGCAATCAAAACCGCTCATGTGCGCCAGGTTCAGGTTGGTGGCCTCGCCCGCTTCGGTCAGCGCAGACCAAGAGCCGCCCAGGTTGGTGGTGTTGGCCGGAATCACGCCCAGTTCGCGCGCGGTGTCGAATTCTTTGTCCAGGTAGGGGCTGCGCAGCGCGTCTTCTTTGCCGGTGGTTTCCTGGTCCCAGGTGCGGCTCCAGTCGGCATAGGTGGCGGGCTGGTCTTCGGTGTATTGCAAAAACTTTTGCTTGTCCACGCCACTGGCGTTGAAAACGGTGGTCACACCCAACATCTTGTCTTTGGGCGTTTTGCGGTAGCTCGCGCCGGCGAGGTGGGCAATGTCGGCGTCGCCCGTGCAGTCGATGATGCGCTTGGCCAGCACCACCTGGCGGCCCGACTTGCTCTCGGTGATGATGCCCTTGAGGCGGTTGCTGTCTTCTTCAAAAATCACATCCACCGCCATGCAGTGCAGAATAGGCCGCACACCGGCCTCAGTAATCAGACGGTCGGCCACGACCTTGAAAAAATCCGCGTCAAGGCACTGGCTGTCGTTGTACGGCCACTTAATAGAGCCGCCCATTTGCGCGGCGATGCGCTCCATCTCGATGCCAATGCCTTCGCCCTCGACCGTGCCTTCGTAACGGTACCAGGCCAGGGTTTCCATGCCCACGGTCGTAATCACGCCGCCAAAGCAGCCAAAGCGCTCCAGGATGATGGTGTCGGCCCCCGCGCGCTTGGCCGCCAGCGCCGCCGACAGGCCTGCGGGTCCGGCGCCGACCACCAGCACATCGCACTGCGCCAAGATGGGCAACGGGCGGGCGGGCTCAAGGTATTGGCCGTTTTCCGCGTCCAGTTGGCCCACAGCGGGCGGCGTGTGGCGCATGACATCACCTTCGGTGGTCTGCTTGCGCGTGACCGCCAGGCGCTGGCCGGACCAGCGGGTGAGCATGCGCTCGGTGCGGGCGATGTATTTTTCTTCGTCGTTCATGGCGTGGCTCCAGACATTCGCAATAAAAAACCCCGCTGCGCCTTTGCGGGCGGGCGGGGCCATCATGATCGCAGTTTATGGCACGGCGTACAAAGCCCGCCAGTCAACATGCGCCCACTGTTTGCCTTATTGCGCCGCTTTGACACGGTCCAGGATACGGCCTTCGATTTCTTCCAGGCCGGCGGGTACTGCGGGGTACCACTTGATGTTCTTGATGGCTGCCTCAGGGAAGCTGGCCTTGAACTGCTCTTTGAGCTTGCCCGAAGTCAGGTCATCCGCGCCCTTGGAGGCAGTGAAGTTGCCAGCCGATCCTGCGACCTTGGCGGCAATCTCGGGGCGCATATTGAAGTTGATCCACGCATAGGCGGCTGCATCGTTCTTGCCTTTGGCAGGAATGGCAAAGGTGTCAATCCAGCCAGTGGCGCCCGATTTGGGGGCGATGTACTGGATGTCGGTGATCTCGCCATTGAGCTTCCAGCCGCCGGTGTCCCACATTTGTGCGGCCACGATTTCATTGGTGCGCATGCCGTTGAGCAATTGGTCTTTGTTGTCCCAGTAGAACTTGACATTGGGCTTGCAGGCGATCAGCGTCTTGCCCACTTCTTCCATCAAGGCGGTGTAAGCCTTGGGGTCGTTGTACAGCGCAAACGGGTCTTTGCCTGCGGCAAAGGCAAACGAGATCAGGGTGGGGCGCTTCAAGCGCATAGAGACCTTGCCTTTGACGTCCGCACGGCACAGGTCGGTGTAGTCGGTCATTTTGGTCAGCTTGGTGTTAACCACCAGGCCCTCAGTACCCCAGATGTGGGGCATACCGTAGACCTTGCCGTCTTGCGTGGTGTTCTTTTTGGTGGCGTCGAGCATGGACGGGATGAACAGCTCGGACTTGATCTTGCTCAGGTCCATGGGCTTATAAATGCCAAATTCTTTTTGTGGCCCGGTAATGCGGTCCTGCGAGGGTTGGGCCAGGTCAAAGCCCGCACCGCCGGTGGCGCGCAGCTTGGAAATCATTTCTTCGTTGTTAGACAAGGTGATTTCCACCTTGTAGCCGGATTCTTTTTCAAACTGCTCGACGACGGCCGCAGGCGCATAGTCAGCCCAGGTCAGCAAGCGAAAGGTTTTTTCTTGGGCAAAAGCGGTGGAGGCCAGGCCCAGGCACAGGCTAGCGACAGCGAGGACGGTACGTTTGAAGTTCATGGTGGTTTCCAGTTGAGAAAATGAGGACTAAGAAGCACGAAACAAAAGGTAATGCGCCACCATGACAGTTTTGTGTCGTACGAAAAATATGACCCTGTTAACGCGCTTCACCATTGAATCTGCTTGGGTCATTGCTCGGTCAAGCCAGAATCACTGGTTGACCGACGTGATACGCCCCAGCGCTGGCACGGGCAGCACGCCTTTCATGCGCAAGTAGAGTTTGACCACGGCAGAGTCGACATCGCCGGTCTGCCGGTTTTTTCCCTGTTGAAAGACGGTAAAGCCGTCGCCGCCGTCGGCCAGAAAATTATTGGTGACTACGCGGTAATGCTTTTCAGCCAACATAGGCTCACCGTGCAGGGTGAGCGAACCGGGCAGCACACGGCGTCCCTGACCACGCACAGCGCCTGCGGGTGCGGCTGCGTCCCAGGTGTAGCTAAAGCCGTTCGAGACCGACATCACCACGCCGCGGTTGGACGCGCGCTCCCATTGCTGCTCGAGCAAGCGAACAATTTGCTGGCCCGTGAGGTCCATGCTCACCAGGGTGTTGTTAAAGGGAAGCACATTAAACAGCTGCCCAAAACTCACGGACAAAGTGCTCGACAAATCACTGCGGATGCCTCCCGGATTGGTAAAGGCAATTTGCGCAGCGCGGTTGCCGTCCTGCGTGCGGGAGGCTCCCACCAAATACGCGTCGGCAATCACCGCGCCCAGCGTGCTTTCGCCCGCCGGGTTGGTCTGGCGGTCCAGCGGCGCCGCAATGCGGCCAATCACCGCGTCAGAGATGGTGGCGCTCAGGTCACCATAGCGTCGCACCAGCGCGCCCATTTCTGGATCGGGAGCCAATGCCACAAACTGCGCAGGCAAGGCCACAGGCTTGCCGCTCGGGTCTTTCACGACCTGGTCGTTCACGACCACCAGGTTATTGGCGTCCTTGGCCAGCACTTTTCCGGTAGCACGGTCCACCAGCAGGTCAATTTTGGTAAGCAAGCGTCCATAGAAGCCAGACTGGGTAATAAGCAAGCCGTTGGGTCGGGTGCAGACATATTCTTGGTGCGTGTGGCCGCTGACCACCAGGTCCACCGCCGGGTCCAGACGGTCTGCGATAGGCAAAATATCGCCAGCAAAGCCGGGGCATGATTTGTCTTGAACCGTTCGCGCCGTGGTCCGTCCGCCCTGGTGGATCAAGACCACGATGACGGTGGCGCCCTGGCTTTGCAGCACGGGCACCAGCGCGTTGATGGTGGCGACCTCGTCCTCAAACGCCAGCCCCGCCACACCCGAGGGCACCACCATGCTGGGGGTGTCGCGCAGCGTCAGGCCAATAAAGCCGACTTTGACGCCGTCTACCATGCGGATGTCATAGGGCGCAAACAGGGTTTTACCGGTGGCAGTGACCCGCACATTGGCGGCCAGGTAGCGAAACTTGGCACCCGCAAACTGTCCCTGGTTCATGCAGGTATCGCGCCCCACCACGCCAGCGTTGCCGTCTGCCGCCGGGGGGAAGCAACCCCCGTTTTGCAAACGCAGCAGTTCGGCGCTGCCCCGGTCAAACTCATGGTTGCCCACGCTGGCCACGTCCAAGCCCAGGTGGTTGAGCACTTCAACCGTCGGTTCGTCATGAAACAAGCCCGAACTGAGCTGCGATGCGCCCACCATATCGCCAGCAGCCACCACCAAGGTGCGCTCAGGATTTTGCGCTTTTAGGCTGCGCACCAGCGTGGACAGATAGGCCGCGCCACCCGCTGCCACCCGCGTGCCAGCGGGGTTGGCCGCATCCGGGGCCAGCACCGGCGCCGACGGTGGCAGGATGTTGCCGTGGAAATCGTTGAGGGCGAGCAGAGATATCGTCAGCGTGCTCTGGATAGACTGGGCTTTTTCCGCAGCCTGGGACCACGCGGTGGCAGGCAGCGAACTGGCCAATGCCAAAAGCAGGGCAAGTCCGAGGGGAAGGCGAAGTCGTTTCATGGGGAAGTCTCGTGGGGCTGGCATCTATGGGACGCTGAATATGGGAACGCTGCAAAACAGTCCTGCCCTGGCTTCGTTACCGAAGCCAGGGCAGTCTTACTACCGATTTTGAGTGAAAGTAGCTTGTCGTTGGAACGACGTGCCGTTCTTAGAACTCGGAGCGGAAGGTGACAGACGCAAAGCGCGGTGCGCCGATGTAGTAAGCCGGTGCGCTACCACCGGTACCCAATGCACGGGTTGTGAATTGGCTACCGCTTCCAGAGTTGATTTGCACATACTGTTGATCAAACAGGTTGCTCACATTGAACTGGATGCTGGGCTTCTTAAGAAAGCCGGCGTTCGCGAAGCGGTAGCCCAGGGTAGTGCTAACTATGGTCCGCGCGTCCACCGATTCGTCATTCACCAAGGTCGAATAGCTCTTGCCAGTGTATTTGGTGTCTACATTGCCATACCAAGTGCCGCTAGAGTAGTTCAATCGGATACCGCTCATCAGCTCGGGGGTATCGGGCAGTTGCTTGCCGGAAGTGGCCTCGTACGCGGTGGCACTTACACGCAGGTCGTCGAGCATCTTGGTGCTGGTGTAAGACAAAGAACCATACATCGACCAGTTGGTGTTGAGCTTGTAGCCAGACTCCAGCTCCAGTCCTTTAGTCAGCACCGCGCCAACATTGTTGTCGACGCTCAACCCACTGTCCGGGTTATAGCTCCGGGCAATTCGGTTTTGGAAGTCCACTACGAAAAAGGAACCAGAAAAGGTCCAGTTATCGTTAGAAAACCGGTAACCAAGATCCACGTTGGTCGACGTTTCTTTGTCCACCGAGGGATCGCGCAGAGTTCCACCGGTCAGCACGCCGCCGACGACTGTTCCGCCGCGAAGCAAACCGCCGTAACTGAAGTTGCCTGGTGCCTTCATATTGGCAGCCACGTTGAAGAACACTTGGCGCTGCGCGTCTAGGCTGTAACGCACCCCCAAGCTTGGTAGAAGTGCACTATAGGTCTTGTTGACCGAGTAATCTGCACCTTGGCCGGAGCTGGTATTGGCATAGTTGTCAAACGCGCGGTTAATGGATGTATTGCGCAAGCCCAGTTGCAAATTCAAGGCGTCATCCATCAGGTTCACGCTGTCCTGCAGAAACAGACTGTTTGCCGTAGACAGTGTGAGCTGATTGCGGTACTGGTATGGCGTGCCGTCCGCAAAGAGCAGGTAGTTGGATGTATTTTCAAGCCAGGCATCAGCGGGAATACCGTTATTGTTAAACGTCACCCCAGGGCCAGTTTGCTTATGGTTGGCACGCTCAAACCAATAACCCGCCAAGATGTTGTGGTTTTCCCACTTTGTATTGGCTTTCAAGGTAAGGCCGGGGCGATTGGTTTCCGTCACCGAGCTGCTGTAAATCATGACGGTATCCAGGATGTCGCCATCGCCATTGATATCACGAATGCCACCACGCACTGCAGATGTTAGGGTGCCCTCCTTCAATGTTCCCAGCTGCTGACCGCCGGTGCCGAAGCCCCACCAGTAGTAAGGCTCTGCAGAAATCGTTGTGTTCTTGTCCAGCTTGAACTCGGCCTTGGCAGTCCACAGGTAGTTCTTGAACGGGTTGACGTTGTAGTCATAGTAGCCGCTACCGTCGCTGGGGACTGCCTCTACTTGAGCGACACCATTGACTGCAGCAGTGTGCTGAGGGCGTGTGGCAGAGAAGTCCAATCGGTTACCTTTGGCGTCAATGTCCGAGTACTTGAGTGAGCGGTAGTTGTTGTTAATCGCTTTGTTGTACAAAAAGCTGGTGGCCAAAAACACATTGTCAGTCGGCTTTAACTCTGCACCAAAGTCAATATGGTCGCGGTCCGCTATACCTGGGCCCTTAAACTTGTCAACTTTGGCCTTGGAGTAAGAAATATAGGCCTTTGCCATGCCATCGGCAAACTTGCCAGTATCCAGACGCACAAAGGTCCTGGTCAGGTTTTGCTGCCCCAGGGTCTGTGCAAGTTTGAACCCAGCAGTATCTGACGGTGCACATGTCACCATACCCACGTTGCCGCCAGAGGCACCCGCGTGCGGGGCTTCCGTGTCGGTAGAACCCTGGGTCAGGAACACTTCGCACAAATTATCGGTGTCTGTGTACTCTTGGGGATAGACGGCGAAGTTGCCCGAGTCATTGACCGGCGCACCGTTGATGGTAAAGCCCATCTCGTCAGAATTAAAACCGCGCACCCGCAGGCCACCGCCAAACATGCCGCTGGCGTCATGGCTGAAGGTGTTGACGCCTGGCAGCATTTCAATCGCTTGGTAGGGGTTGCTGGTGGGGTTGAGCGAGTCCAGGTGCGCCTTGCTCACAGAGCTGCGCGCCTTGGGCGTCTCTTCTTGAATGATCAGTCCGGTGCTGGCACCGGCAGGCAGCGCCTCCACGGTGATGCGGCCAATATCTGTGGCCGCTTGCTGTGCCCACAAGGGCGACGCTGCACAGACAGCGGCAACGACGAGTGCCAGTCGGGTCGGTTTGAATTTTTTCATGGTTAAAGCCTTTTGGATGGGGAAAAGTTGCAAGGAAAATCAAGAGCCACTCGGGGGAACAAAATTGAGCTCAGTGGTGAACTTGTGCTGTTCATCGCTGGGCCATGCGCCTGCGGGAAAGGGTGGAAAGCTGCTGCGTCGTACCGCCGCCTTGGCAGCGTCTTCGAGCAAAAACGATGCATCGCCAAGAAACACCCCCAACTCCACCAAGGCGCCGGTCCGGTTCAGCACAAACCACAACTTGACACTGCCTTGGGGACGTTGTTGGCTGGCTTGGCGTCCGGTGGGGTAACGCTTGGCCGCATCAATCGTGGCGCGCAATCTGCCGATATATTCGGCTTCCAGCGATGGCGCTTGGGGGCCGGTGACAGGTGCAGGCGGCGTAATCACCACCTGTGTGGGCTTTACAGGCACGGCTTCGACTGCGGCCTGGGCGGCAGGCGCGGGAGCAATAATCGCCTGCTGGACAGCAGGTGCTGCGGCAGGCGCTGCCGGCAGTGCTACGGGCGCGGGCGCCACCGGTTTTGCCATCTCTTGCACGGGCGTCTGGACCGGCTTGGGGCTTGGCAGCGGCTCGGGGGCGGGCGGTGGCGGTGGCGGTGGCGGCGGGAGGATGACCTCTTGAATGACCACGGCCGTCAAGGGTTTTTGTATGTCCTTTATGACGTCTGTGGCCTTGCCGCTGAGTACGGCGTAAGCCACCACGATGTGCAAAGCAACAGCCCAGAACAAACCCACAGGAAAGCGTTTTGCCGCGATGGGCCTATAACTATTCTGCGCATAAGCAGCGGCAAACCCTGGCGAAATAGATTGCGCGGGCATTACAAAAACTGCTCGCTTCCCACCACGGCCACTTTGACCAGTCCAATGCGCTTGGTGGTCGCCAACACCTTGGTGAATACGGAGTAAGGAGCCGCTTTATCGGGACGGATATGGACCTCGGGCTGATTTGCCAAAGTGACCAGGGGTTGCAAGCGCTGCGCCAGCTCTGTTTCAGGCACTTCCACGCCCTGCACGGTGACAGTGCCTTTGGCCGAGACCTCGATTTGAATTTTTTCCGGTTTTGGCTGATTGATTGGCGGTGTTCCCGAAATCGGCAGTTCCATGTTGACCGCGTGCAATTGAACGGGAATCGTAATGATCAGCATCACCAGCAGGACCAGCATTACGTCGATCAAGGGCGTGGTGTTGATATCCATGATCACATCGTCTTGCAAGCCACTGTTGCGCAATGAAAGTGCCATGGTCAGCCCCCCAACGCTGCGGGTTCGGTAATAAAGGCCACCTTGGTAATACCTGCGCGCTGGCATTCCAGCAACACGCGTCCCACACTTTCATACTGCGCCGCCTGGTCACCGCGAATCTGCACATCGGGCTGCGGCGTCATGCGCGCTACGGCCTGCAAGCGGGGCAGCAATTCATTGTGCTTGCGCACTGGTGCATCAAACCAAAACATCCGCCCTTCGCGGTCCACGGAGATGATGATGCTGTCGGGCTTGGTCTCACGCACCTGCACCCGCTCGCTGGGCAGCTTGACCGGGATGGAGGTGGTCACTACCGGGATAGTGATGAGAAAAATGATCAGCATGACCAGCATCACATCCACCAGCGGCGTGGTGTTGATGTCTGACAGCACGGCGTCCTCGCCGCCCCGTCCCCCTATTTGCATTGACACCGCTGTCTCACTTCGGTGTGGCAGGGACGGAACTTAGCGCGGCCACATGCAAGGCCATGCCAAACGAACGCAGCCCATCGAGTGCCTGCTTGTTGCGGCGAAGAAGCCAGTTGTATCCCAGCACAGCGGGCACGGCTACGGCCAGACCGATGGCCGTCATGATCAAGGCCTCGCCCACCGGGCCGGCCACCTTGTCAATCGAGGCCTGGCCCGACAGGCCGATGGCCGTGAGCGCGTGGTAAATGCCCCAAACGGTGCCAAACAGTCCAACAAAGGGCGAAATCGATCCCACGGTCGCCAGCACCGCCATGCCCGACTGGCTTGTGCTTTGGACCTGGTCTACCGCCGCTTGCACGCGCGTGACGACCCAGTCGTTCAAGCTGACGTGGTCATTGAGCACAGCATGCTTTTGCACCGCATCAACGGCCGCGTCGGCCACGAAACGGAACGGGCTTTTTTCGGGGAGCGCCGCCGCACCTTGTGTTAGCGCACCGGCAGCCCAAAAGTCCCGGTTGGCCTGGGCGCCATAAGACAAAAGGCGCGATTGCTCGACCAGCTTGGACACGATCACGTACCAACTGCCCACGCTCATGACCAGCAGCAAGAGCAGCACGGTTTTAGCTACCAAGTCCGAACCACCCCACAGAGCCGCAAGACCGTAGGGGTTGGCTGCCTCGGCAATGGCGGGCAAATCTTGGCACAAGGCGGCTTGGCTCGCCATGAGCCCCAAGGCGGCGAAGCGCGCAACAGAACGACTTTGAAAATGGCAACGGTTCAGCATGGCAATACGGTTAGATAAGGATGTGAACCGGACTGTACCGATGCCAAATTTCACAATTGCGACGAATAAATGTCAGCTTGTCACATTTAAAACAATGTTCATAAATTCTTAATGCCACGGTCATCACCGGCTTCTACATTGGGCTCAAACCTCCTTTGAAAGACCCTTCCATGACAATGCCTACCAATAGCCGACGTGACTTCATCATCAAACTTGCCTCTGTCTCGGGCGTGCTGGCTGGCGGATCCTTGCTGTCAGCGTGCGGAGGCGGCAGCGATGGCGCGATGCTCCAGTTCAACTACGGGGTGGCCAGCGGCGACCCTTTGGCTGACCGCGTGATTCTCTGGACCCATGCCAAATACGAAGGCATCGTGGACGCGGTTTCGCTGACTTACCAAGTGGCCACTGACGCAACTTTTTCTACCATCGTCAGCACGGGCAGCGCCACCGCCAACGAAAGCACCGGCTACACGGCCAAGGCCGATGCAACAGGTCTGACCGCTGGCAGTGAATACTATTTCCGCTTCGTCAGCGGTCGTTGGGTCTCTCCGGTGGGCTTCACGCGGACACTGCCCGCCACGAACGTTACGAGCGTGAAGTTTGCGGTTTTCTCCTGCACGTTGTACTCGGCTGGATACTTCAACGCCTACGATGCAGCGGTCAAATCAGGCGCCAAATATGCGGTGCACTTGGGCGACTACATTTATGAATATGGGTCAGATCCTGCCAAGTTCGGCAACAGCGATGCCGTGACCTTGGGCCGCGTGACCGCGCCTGCTGGCGAAATTGTCAGCCTGGACGACTATCGCACCCGCTACGCGCGCTACCGCAGCGACCCCAACCTCAAAGCGCTGCACGCAACCATGCCTTGGATCACCGTTTGGGACGACCACGAGTTCGCCAACAACGCCTGGGTTGACGGAGCGGAAAACCACAATATCGCCACACAGGGCGCATGGAGCGCGCGCAAGGCCATCGCGGCCCGCGTCTACCACGAGTGGATGCCGATACGCGTGCAAGACGCCGCCAATCTTTTCAAAATCTACCGCCGCTTCGACTTTGGCAATATCTTTACCCTGCACATGGTGGACACCCGCATTGAAGGCCGCGACAAACAATATGACGCCTATGGCGACACGGACGGCGGCCTGACCCGCTACGCCACGGCACTGACCAGCGGCACCGATGCCAGCCACCGCATGATGAGCACCACCCAGCAGACGTGGTTGACCAACGGCATGGCCGCATCGACGGCTACCTGGCAGATCATGGGCAACCAGGACATCATGGCGCGCATGTGGTTTCCGGTCAGTGTTTTGCAGGCCCAGGCCACTGCAACGGCCAGCCCGACAGAGGCCAATGGGCAAGCGGTTCTCACGGCAATTTCCGCCTTTTTAACGGCCAAAGGAACGCGAGCGGCAGCGGGTGAGAGTGCGTTGAGCGACGTCCAGAAAGCATTACTGAGCACGACAACCAATCCTCGCCTGCCCTATAACCTCGATTCGTGGGATGGCTATCCCATTCAGCGCGAAACCATCCTCCAAACCATCAAGGCGCAGGGCAACAAGTTCATTACCCTCTCGGGTGACTCACACAATGGCTGGTTTACCAACCTCACCACACTGGCAGGAGACAAAGTGGGTGTGGAGTTTGCGGGCTCGTCGGTAACCTCTCCCGGTTTTGAGAGCGCAGGCTTGGGCGGCTTGGCGAGTTCGCTGGACGGTACTAGGGTAGTGGCTGGCGGATACGGCATGGGCCTGGGCCTGGTGGACGACCTCAACTATGTGGACACCATCCGTCGCGGCTACTTGCTGGTGACCGCAACTGCGGCTTCTGTCAAGGGCGAATACGTGTACGTCGACACGATCAAGTCCACCACCTATGTAGCTAGCACCGGGAAAACCGTGACTGTTAGTGCGGACATGACCGTCACCTACGCGTAACAAAAATACGAGGTCCCAACTCCCGCCGCCTTGTCACGAACGAGGCGGCGACAAATACCGAGTTGGTAGTCTAAAGTTGGGCCGTCAATTTCGTCATTTCGAATCCGTGCTTGAAGTCGGCAAAGCGCTCAGCTCGGAAGTTGCAGCACTTTTTTCTGTGGGTCTGGCGATGGTTGCCGGGTGATCCTGTAAATTTCGCAAACTCGTTACACGGTACGGCAGCTTAGAGAAGAAACCTCCCCAGTGTTGGTTTGCCAGCAAGGCGCGGTTTTGAAGTGCAGTGCTTTGTTGTGCCGATTCCATTCGTTTTCTCCGGTGAATGTGCGAGTCTGTGGCGCACGGTTTTGATTTCGGCCAGCGCATTGGCTTGTCCAGTCCAGCCAAAGCCCTTGTGCGAATCCCTCGCGCTTCGGGCATCAATTCAGCGACAAGTGGTGGACCATAGGCCGGTGGCGCATGGCGGACGATTACCCATGACGGAACCCATTGCACAGTGCCAATGTAGGACATTTGTCCTGGACAAAATAGGGGGGACAAATGTTTATTTTGTTGTTAACCTGAAATTCCATGCCACAAAATGCCTTTGTCCTACAGTCCGAAATCGAGCGAAGAACGGGCTTTGGTATTGAACAACTCCGAAAGTGGCGCCAGCGATTTGGCTTTCCCCCGGCCCAATATGAGGTGGGCGGCAGGGCCATTTATTCACGCGAATCGGTCGATAGGCTGTTGGTGATCAAGCGCCTGCTGGAAGCGGGGCTGCGCCCGGGTCAAGTCGTAGCCAAGACAGCGGCCGAAAATTTAAAGCTTGCCGCAGACCTGAACCTCCTCAAACCCGATGTAGACCGTTCAGACGCAACCAATGCTTTGATCAGCCTGCTCGGTCGCTCCGACAGCGAGGCATTCAAGGCCTTGCTACTCAAACAACGTGCCAAACGCACCATGTTGGACTTTGTCCAACATACGATCACCCCGCTAATGATTGGTATTGGAGACGCTTGGGCCAGCGGTGAAATCGATGTGTACCACGAGCACCTTTGCTCATCCATGATCGAGCGTTATTTGATTGCGGAAACACTCAAGTCCAAACCCAAACTTGCTTTTCCAGTTTTCTTGTTCGCCCTGCCGCCCGGCGAGCGCCATCAGCTTGGGCTTCTTATGGTCGAGGCGGTGTTGGCCGAAGCCAGTGCCTACATCGTTAACGTTGGAACCGATATCTCATTGAACAGTTTGAAGCCAGCGGCCACAGCGTGCCATGCCGATGTGCTTGCGCTGACCTTCAGTTTTTCTTATCCCCTTCGCGATGTAGTTCCAACACTGGC
>CAMDHS010000011.1 GCA_945898115.1 Comamonas sp. lk | reverse complement strand
CCGATGGCTTCATGGCATTTGACGCCGTGTTTGAAGTGTTTCCCGAAGTCGTCATTGGCGACCTGGCCAGTGCCGAAGTGGAAACCGTCACCGCGGATGTTACCGCCGCCGCCATCGACAAGACTATCGACATTTTGCGCAAGCAGCGCCGCACTTTCTCGCAGCGCCCCCATGACGCCGCAGCCCAAGATACCGACCGCGTGACGGTTGACTTTGCCGGAAAGATTGACGGCGAGCCGTTTGAAGGCGGCAAGGCCGACGACTTCCAGTTCATCCTGGGCGACGGCCAGATGCTCAAGGAATTTGAAGAAGCCACCCGCGGCATGAAGTTTGGCGAAAGCAAGACTTTCCCCCTGGCTTTTCCCGCCGAATACCATGGCAAGGACGTGGCCGGCAAAACCGCTGACTTCCTGGTGTCCCTCAAAAAGGTCGAAGCCGCACACCTGCCCGAAGTGGACGACGCCCTGGCAGCTGCCCTGGGCATTGCCGACGGCACGGTTGACGGCCTGCGCGCTGATATCCGCACAAACCTGCAGCGCGAAGTCAAGGCCCGCCTGCTCGGACGCAACAAGCAAGTCATCATGGACGCGCTGGTGGCCAAAGCTGAACTCGACTTGCCCAAGTCCAGCGTTCAGTCTGAAGTGGACCGCCTGATTGAAGGCGCACGCGCCGACCTCAAGCAGCGCGGCGTAAAAGACGCAGACAAAGCCCCGATTCCTGCTGAGCTGTTTACCGCCCAGGCCGAGCGCCGCGTGCGTTTGGGTCTGGTGGTAGCAGAACTGGTGCGCACCAAAGAGCTGCACGCCACTGCCGACCAGATCAAGGCGCACATTGACGAGCTCTCTGCCAGCTACGAAAAGCCCGCCGAGGTCGTGCGTTGGTACTACGGCGACAACCGCCGCATGGCCGAAGTCGAGTCCATCGTCATCGAAAACAATGTGACCGCCTATGTGCTGTCGCAGTTGAAGGTCTCTGAGAAGGCCGTCTCCTTTGACGAGCTGATGGGGCAGAATTAAGCACACCTATGGCGCGCCCAGTGCGCGCTGCTTTTATTTTTTCGGAGACCCTATGAACGTGAAATATGGAATGCCAGGCGCTATGGAAACCCAGGCCTTGGGTATGGTTCCCATGGTGATCGAGCAGTCGGGCCGGGGCGAGCGCTCGTACGACATTTACTCGCGCCTGCTCAAAGAGCGCGTGATTTTCCTGGTCGGCCCGGTCAATGACCAGACGGCCAATCTGGTGGTGGCGCAGCTGTTGTTCCTGGAAAGCGAAAATCCTGACAAGTACATTTCCTTCTACATCAAATCGCCCGGCGGCTCGGTCAGCGCTGGCATGGCGATTTTTGACACTATGAACTTCATCAAGCCCGACGTGTCCACCCTGTGCATCGGCATGGCCGCAAGCATGGGCGCGTTCTTGCTGACGGCTGGCGCCAGAGGCAAGCGTTTTTCGCTGCCCAACTCCAAGGTCATGATTCACCAGCCCTTGGGCGGCACCCAGGGCCAGGCCACGGAGATCGAGATTCACGCCCGCGAAATTCTGAAAACGCGTGAGCAACTGAACAAGATCTTGGCCGACCGCACCGGCCAGCCCCTGGAAAAGATCGAGCGCGAGACCGAGCGCGACTACTACCTGTCCGCCGACGAAGCCAAAGAATACGGCCTCATCGACCAGGTGATCGCCAAGCGTCCTTAAGGTTCTGGCCACTGGCCCTGAACAGCAACGGTGTCTTTCCAAGCGGGGGACACCGTTTTTAGTTGGTTATCATTGGTTTTCATACCTAAAAAGGCATTTGTCCCATGGCCGAAAAAAAAGGCGCTTCGAGCGAAAAGAACCTGTACTGCTCGTTCTGTGGCAAAAGCCAGCACGAAGTTAAAAAGCTCATTGCCGGTCCGTCCGTGTTCGTCTGCGACGAATGCATTGACTTGTGCAACGAAATCATCCGGGACGAAGTGCCGTCGATTACCGGCGACAGCGAAGGCCGTGGCGATCTGCCCACGCCCTCTGAAATCAAGGCCAACCTAGACAACTACGTCATTGGCCAAGAACCGGCCAAGCGCACCCTGGCGGTGGCGGTATACAACCACTACAAGCGCTTGCGCCACCAGGAAAAGGCCAAAAAAGACGATGTAGAGCTCTCGAAAAGCAATATCTTGCTGATCGGCCCCACGGGTTCCGGCAAAACCCTGCTGGCCCAAACTCTGGCGCGCATGCTTGACGTGCCTTTTGTGATGGCCGACGCTACCACCCTGACCGAGGCCGGCTACGTGGGCGAGGACGTGGAAAACATCGTGCTCAAGCTGCTGCAAAGCTGCAACTACGAGGTGGAGCGCGCCCAGCGTGGCATTGTGTATATCGATGAAATCGACAAAATCTCGCGCAAATCGGACAACCCATCCATCACCCGTGACGTATCGGGCGAGGGCGTGCAACAAGCGCTGCTCAAGCTGATCGAAGGCACTATGGCCAGTGTGCCGCCCCAAGGCGGGCGCAAGCACCCCAACCAAGACTTCGTGCAGATCGACACCACCAACATCCTGTTCATCTGTGGCGGCGCGTTTGCGGGGCTTGAGAAGGTCATCGAAAACCGTACCCAATCCTCAGGCATCGGCTTTAGCGCTACGGTCATGAGCAAGGCGCAGCGCAGCCTGACCGAAGTTTTCAAGGACGTAGAGCCCGAAGATCTGATCAAGTTTGGCCTGATCCCCGAACTTGTGGGTCGCATGCCTGTGGTCGCAACCTTGGCCGAGCTGACCGAAGACGCGATGGTGCAAATCCTGACCGAGCCCAAAAATGCCCTGGTCAAGCAATACGCCAAACTGATTGCCCTGGAAGGCGCCGAGCTGGAGATTCGTCCCGACGCGCTGCGGGCCATCGCCAAGCGCGCGCTAGCGCGCAAGACGGGCGCACGCGGTTTGCGTTCCATCCTAGAGCAGTCGCTGATTGACACCATGTACCAGCTGCCCGACAGCAACGATGTCGTCAAGGTGGTGCTGGATGCGTCCACGATTGAAGACAACCATCCCCCGCTACTGGTGTACCGCGAGATCGCCAAAAAAGCCTGATCCCCGCGTCTTGGCGCGAGGTAGGGATCGCACAGGCCCTGATCTGGACCGGGTTTGGCCAAGATTTCTGGCGCTGCGTGCTTGAAATTTGTTAAAACCAGTCCATATCGAACACATACAAGAGGTTTATATATGTCCGGTCACACTTCACTGCCTGCCCATTCGATCGATTTGCCGATGTTGCCCCTGCGCGACGTCGTCGTCTTTCCCCACATGGTGATTCCGCTGTTCGTGGGGCGCCCCAAGAGCATCAAGGCGCTCGAAGCGGCCATGGAAACCGATCGCCGCATCATGCTGGTGGCACAAAAAACCGCTGCCAAAGACGAGCCGCTGGTCACCGACATGTTCGAGGTGGGCTGCGTTTCCACGATTTTGCAGATGCTCAAATTGCCCGACGGCACGGTCAAAGTGCTGGTCGAGGGCCACCAACGCGCTACGGTCGACAAAATTGAAGACGGCGAATCGCATTTCACAGCAGTTGTCACGCCCATTGAGCCGCCGGCAGCCCTGACCGGCGAGGCCGAGAAAACCAGCGCCAGCGAAATCGAGGCCTTGCGGCGCGCGGTGATGCAGCAGTTTGACCAGTACGTCAAGCTCAACAAGAAAATCCCGGCCGAAATCCTGACCTCGATTGCCAGCATTGACGACCCCGGTCGCCTGGCCGATACCATTGCAGCCCACTTGCCCCTGAAGCTGGAAAACAAACAAGTGGTCCTGAGTTTGGCCGGCGTCAAAGCGCGCATGGAAAACCTGCTCGAACAAATCGAACGTGAGGTGGACATCCTTAACGTAGACAAAAAAATTCGGGGCCGCGTTAAGCGCCAGATGGAGAAGAACCAGCGTGACTTCTACCTCAACGAACAGGTCAAGGCGATCCAAAAAGAGCTCGGCGACGGTGAGGATGGTGCCGATATCGAGGAGCTTGAGAAAAAAATCAAAGCCGCCAAGATGCCCAAGGAAGCCCTAAAAAAGGCAGAAGGCGAGCTCAAAAAACTCAAACTCATGTCGCCCATGTCGGCCGAAGCCACCGTAGTGCGCAATTACCTAGACGTGCTGATCGGCCTGCCGTGGACGACCAAGACCAAGATCAAACACGACTTGGGCAATGCCGAGACCGTGCTCAACCAAGACCACTACGGCCTGGACAAGGTCAAGGACCGCATTCTGGAATACCTTGCAGTGCAACAACGCGTGGACAAGGTCAAGGCGCCCATTCTGTGTTTGGTGGGCCCGCCGGGCGTGGGCAAGACCTCACTAGGCCAGTCGATTGCCAAGGCGACCGGGCGCAAATACGTGCGCATGGCGCTGGGCGGCATGCGCGACGAGGCCGAGATTCGTGGCCACCGCCGCACCTATATCGGCGCCATGCCGGGCAAGGTCTTGCAAAGCCTCAGCAAGATCGGCACGCGCAACCCTTTGTTCTTGCTCGACGAGATTGACAAGCTGGGAACGGACTTCCGTGGCGACCCAAGCAGCGCGCTGCTTGAAGTGCTGGACCCAGAGCAAAACCACAAGTTTGGCGACCACTACGTGGAAGTGGACTACGACCTGAGCGACGTGATGTTCGTCGCAACCTCCAACTCCATGAAGATCCCGGCAGCGCTGCTCGACCGCATGGAGGTGATTCGCCTCGCTGGCTACACCGAAGACGAAAAAACCAGCATTGCGCTGACTTATTTGCTGCCCAAGCAGATGAAGAACAACGGTGTCAAAGATACCGAGTTGCTCGTCTCCGAAGACGCGGTGCGCGACATCGTGCGTTACTACACCCGGGAAGCCGGTGTGCGTTCGCTCGAGCGCGAGCTGTCCAAGATTTGCCGCAAGGTCGTCAAGGGCTTGCTGCTCAAGAAGCTGACTCCGCGCGTCTTGGTGGATGCGGACAACCTAAACGACTATTTGGGCGTTCGCAAATTCAGCTTTGGCCGTGCCGAAGACCAAAACCAGGTTGGCCAGGTGGTCGGTCTGGCTTGGACCGAGGTGGGGGGCGACCTGCTGACCATCGAAGCCGCCCTCATCCCCGGCAAGGGCGTGATTACCCGCACAGGCTCTTTGGGCGACGTCATGAAAGAGTCGGTGGAAGCTGCCCGCACCGTGGTGCGCAGCCGCGCCAGGCGCCTCGGCATTAAAGACGAATACTTTGAGAAGAAAGACATCCACATCCACGTGCCCGATGGCGCTACGCCCAAGGACGGCCCGAGCGCAGGTGCTGCCATGGCCACCGCTTTTGTGTCGGCGCTCACCGGAATCGCAGTGCGCGGTGACGTGGCAATGACGGGGGAAATCACCCTGCGCGGCGAGATCACCGAGATTGGCGGACTCAAGGAAAAGCTGCTGGCGGCTCTGCGTGGCGGCATCAAGACCGTGCTGATCCCCGAGTCCAACGCCAAGGATCTGCAGGAGATTCCGGACAACGTCAAAAAGGGCCTGGAAATCATTCCGGTGCGTTGGATTGACCAAGTGCTGGAATACGCACTGGTGTCGCAGCCCGTGCCGCTGCCCGACGAAGAGGTGTTGGTGGTGCCTGCGCCGGTAGTGGACGGGTCGCAAGGCGTGCAGGGCGCAGTCAAGCATTAAGGGCATTGCGCGGGCCCTGCACTCTTTTGGAAGGTGTATGGAAAACGCGAAAAATGCCGCTATAATTTGCGATCGAAATGCGGGAATAGCTCAGTTGGTAGAGCGCAACCTTGCCAAGGTTGAGGTCGAGAGTTCGAGACTCTTTTCCCGCTCCATATTCCTAAAGGGAAGCGAAAAGCTTCCCTTTTTTGTTCGCGGGGTCGATCGCGAATAGGGGCGGCCCTGATCTGGGCTGATGTCATCAAGGGCGCGGTAGCAAAGCGGTTATGCCCCGGATTGCAAATCCGGTTAGTCCGGTTCGACTCCGGACCGCGCCTCCATTTTTAAGCCATGTGCTTCTGCCCGTCGATCGGTGCGCAGACATTCTGGTTCACAATAGAGCCAAGAGCCCGAGTGGTGAAATAGGTAGACACATCGGACTTAAAATCCGCCGCTTCGTGAATAACGGGCGTACCGGTTCGATTCCGGTCTCGGGCACCAACCAACCTCAGTATTGGACGCAACACCCACCTTGTCGGTTCCAACCCAAGCTGAATTCATCCGCCCTATCAGTTGCCCATGCCACGCTACAACACACCTTTTGAGATCCATGTCCATGGGCAGCTCGCTCTTCGTACGGACGTAGGTTTCGATGCGCTGCAAGACGCGCTCAAACCCTTGTGGAAATACGCAGGTGCCCGCAATTTGGCCGATGCCGCAGCAAGCGCCTACGAGGACGAGCCGGGAATCACCTTTGAGTCCGACGAGCACTTGCTGCAAATGTGCTGGACGGTGGCCGGCGACGATGATTTCCGCCAGGTGCTCGACGAAGTGTGTATGAACCTGAACGAAGTCGCGGCACTGGGCGCTGCGATTGAAGTCACGTTTTACGACACCGATTTTGACGATGAAGACGAGCAGGCGCCTGAAGGTGAATCGCGCGACGACTTTGTCATGCTGTTTGTGGGCCCCAACCCGGCGGCGATCATGCAGGTGCAGCGCGATTTGCTGGTGCAAGACGTGGTAAGCATGATGGAGCGCCATTTTGATGGTGCCGAACTCGGCGGCGTCGTGGCCGAAGTCGACAAGCTGTTTGCACAGCGCTTTGACGCCTTGGTGAGCTCACTAGAAATAGGAAAGCCACCGCGCGGACCGGGCGGTGGCTTTGGCAGTGGCCATGGCGGCGGGCGCAAACCGCGCCACCTGCATTGATTCAACCCGGACGGCTGCAGCGGCTCTTGCGTTGCAGTCCCTCCTTGGTTCAGCAGCCCCGGGTAATGGGCATTTCCACTTCTTTGGGGTTAAGGGCGTACTTGCCCAATTCCAGTTTGGCAATCGCGTTGCGGTGCACTTCGTCCGGGCCGTCCGCAAAACGAAGGGTGCGCGCATTGGTGTAGCTGTATGCCAGCGGAAAGTCGCCGCACATGCCGCCGCCGCCGTGCACTTGCATGGCCCAGTCAATCACTTCGCAGGCCATGGTGGGGGCAACGACCTTGATCATCGCGATTTCGTTCTTGGCGAATTTGTTGCCACCGATGTCCATCATCCAGGCGGCCTTCAGCGTCAGCAGCCGTGCCATGTCGATTTTGCAGCGGGAGTCGGCAATACGTTCTTGCGTCACGGTTTGTGCGGCGATAGGTTTGCCGAAGGCAACGCGTGAAGACGCGCGTTTGCACATCAGCTCCAGCGCCCGCTCGGCCAAGCCAATCAGGCGCATGCAATGGTGAATGCGTCCAGGGCCAAGGCGGCCTTGGGCAATTTCAAAGCCGCGACCTTCGCCCAGCAAGATATTGCCCACGGGTACACGTACGTTTTTGAACAGCACTTCCATGTGGCCGTGCGGCGCGTCGTCATAACCAAAGACCGTGAGCGGGCGTACGATGGTGATGCCTTGGGTGTCGGCAGGCACCAGCACCATGCTTTGCTGGGAATGGCGGGCGGCTTCGGGGTCCGTTTTGCCCATGACGATGAAGATGGCGCAACGGGGGTCGCCAGCGCCGGAAGTCCACCACTTGCGGCCATTGATGACGTAGTCGTCGCCGTCGCGCTCAATGCTGGTGGCGATATTGGTGGCGTCGCTTGACGCTACATCGGGCTCAGTCATGGCAAAGGCGGACCGAATCTTGCCCTCTAACAAAGGCTTGAGCCAGCGGGCCTTGGCTTCTTCCGATCCGTAACGGGCGATGGTTTCCATGTTGCCCGTATCGGGCGCCGAGCAGTTGAACACTTCGCTGGACCACATGACACGGCCCAAGATCTCGGCCAAGGGTGCGTATTCCTGGTTGGTCAGACCTGCGCCGTGGTAGCCCGACGCTTCCGCGCTGTCGACCGGCAAGAATAGGTTCCACAAACCGGCTGCTTGTGCCTTGACCTTCAGGTTCTCAATGGTTTGCAGCGGAGTCCAGCGCTTGCCTGCAGCCGTGTTGGCCTCGATTTCGGCGTGGTAGGCGCCTTCAGCGGGGTAAATATGCTCGTCCATAAAGGCAAGCAGTTTGGTCTGCAGTGACTTGGTTTTTTCTGAGTATTCAAAGTCCATGGCGCTTCCAATCGGTGGTTTGGGTGAGTAAAAAAGGGGCCGTTTTAGGCTTGCTGGGCGAATTTCCACGCCAGTTGAGCCAGAGGTTTGGCGCCAGCGCCAGAGCTCACGGCTTGTGCGCTGGCGGCGGTGCCGGCTTCAACACGTTTGGCAATACCTTGCAAAATCGCGGCAATGCGGAACATGTTGTAAGCCATATAAAAGTTCCAGTCGGCCTTGAGCGCCTCTGGGCTTATCAGCTGCGTGTTCTCGCAGTACATGCGGATGTATTGGGCTTGCGTGGGAATGCCAAGCCCTTCAACATCAATTCCTGCAATACCTCTAAAAGTGCCCGGTGGAATATTCCAGGCCATAGCGTGGTAGCTGAAGTCCGCCAGCGGGTGGCCCAGGGTGGAGAGTTCCCAGTCCAGCACCGCGAGAATGCGTGGCTCGGTCGGGTGAAAGATCATGTTGTCGAGCCGGAAGTCGCCATGCACGATGCTGACCATGGTCTCGGACTTGGCCATTTCGGGAATGTGGTGCGGCAGCCAGGCAATCAACTGGTCCATTTCTGGAATGGGCTGTGTGACGGAAGCCAGGTACTGCTTGCTCCAGCGGGCGATTTGGCGCTCAAAATAGTTACCCGGCCGGCCGTAACTGGCCAGTCCCTGGGCCGCAAAATCGACCAAATGCAGGGCAGAAATGACGCGGTTCATCTCGGTATAAATAGCTTTGCGCTCGGCCGGCTCCATGCCCGGCAGGGTTTGATCCCAAAGAATGCGCCCGGCAATGAATTCCATGATGTAGAAGGCGCGGCCAATCACCGACTCGTCTTCGCAAAGAACCAGCATCTCGGGTACCGGTACGGCGGTTCCCGCCAAGCCGCGCATAACGGCGTATTCGCGCTCAATGGCGTGTGCCGAAGGCAGCAGTTTGGCCACAGGTCCGGGTTTGGCCCGCATCACGTAGCTGCGCGTTGGGGTGATGAGCTTGTAGGTTGGGTTGCTTTGCCCGCCTTTGAAGGATTCCACCGTCAAAGGGCCGGCGTAACCGGCCAGGTTGTTTTCCAACCAGGCAGACAGTGCGGCCATGTCAAACGCGTGCTTGCCTGCAACGGCCTGGGTGCCTACAAAATGGTCAAAGTCGCTCATGGTCTTCTCAATGGGTGGGGAAATGGCGTAAAAAAAGTGCCTAAATGTCGGCTTCGGCGATCTTGAGCAGCGCAGCGCGGTCGCGCACCACCAAGCCACCGGGCTCAATGCGTATGGTGTTGTCGCGTTCCATGGACTTGAGCTCCTGGTTCACCCGCTGGCGCGAGGCGCCAAGCAGCTGGGCCAATTCTTCCTGGGCCAATTGCAGACCAATGCGCACTTCGCTGCCATCGCTCAGCGACGGCACGCCATAGCTGCGCACCAGATGCAGCAGCTGTTTGGCTAGGCGCGCCCGCAAGGGCAGGGTGTTGAGGTCTTCTACCAAGCCATACAGCTGCCGGATGCGGCGCGAATGCAGGCGCAACATCGCCTCATACAGCTCGACGTGCATGGCCAGAATTTTCTTGAAATCAGCTTTTGCCACGCACAAGGTGGTGGTTTCGCCGTGTGCATAGGCGTCATGGGTGCGCCGGTCGCCGTCAAAAATGCTGACATCGCCGAACCAGATGCCCGGCTCCACATAGGTCAGGGTGATTTGCTTGCCCGAAAGTGAGGTGGAACTCACGCGCACCGCGCCTTTGGCGCAGGCAATCCACTCTTCCGGTGGCTCTCCGCGGGCCGCTATCAGGTCGCCATCCCGGTAGCGCTTGACGTAGGCGCAGCGCAGGATGTCGTGCTTGAGGGAGGGGGAAAGTGCGGAGAACCAGCGCCCCGCATTAATAGCGCTTCGCTCTTCGACGGTAAGAATCGGTTCGTCCATGCTTGGACTCTATCGGTGTGGGGCAAAGGATCGCATGCAGCCCATTGTGACCGTGTGCGCACCCGCATGTGAAATTGCGTTGTCGCCTGGGCGTCAAAATGCCTGTGTCCCGTTGGGAGCCTGTGCCTAGGCCGCAGCGCTTTCTCGTTGGACCATGCGGTCGAGTTCGGCACAGACATCGGCCATGCAGCCAGAAATGACGATACGGCCCATGTTGCTGCGCGTCTGGTCCGCATCAACCACCCTCACAACCCGCAATGGGCGGCGAATCTGGCTTGGGCGCGTGGCGCGCAAATGGGCTAGTGCAGGGTTCGCGGACCGCACCAGCGGAAAAATGGCGGCGGGAGCGGATTTGTGCGCAGAACCGCTCACTTTGGCCGGGTGTTCGCCTTCGGGCTTGAACCAGTCGGCCAGGCGGTAAAGGGTGGCGGAAACCGCATGGGATGAGAGCATGGGGAGCATGGTGATAGGCCTTTGGTCTTTACATGATCATGGTGTTGCGAATCAGGCCGACGGCCAGACCTTCAATTTCAAAGGGCTCGCCAGGCTCGACCACGATGATCTTGAAGTCGGGGTTTTCCGGGTGCAACTCAATGAGGTGCTTGTTGCGCCGAAAGCGCTTTACGGTGACTTCTTCGCCAATGCGGGCCACAATGATTTGTCCGTTTTTAGCCTCTTTGGTCGATTGCACAGCCAGCAAATCGCCGTCCATGATGCCCACATCGCGCATGGACATGCCGCTGACTTTGAGAAGGTAATCTGGTTGGCGTTGAAAAAGGCTGTGCTCCACGTAATACGTTTGTTCGACATGCTCTTGCGCCAGGATGGGGGAGCCTGCCGCAACCCGGCCGATCAGGGGCAATGACAGTTGCGCCAAGCCGGGAATGCCCAGGGAAAGCTGCTTTGAGCGTGACACGTGCAGGTCGCGCAAGGATTGCCCGCGCAAGCGGATGCCCCGGGATGTGCCGCTGACCAGTTCAATGGCGCCCTTACGCGCCAGGGCCTGGAGGTGCTCTTCTGCCGCATTGGCGGACTTGAACCCGAGTTCGGTGGCGATTTCAGCGCGGGTGGGCGGCGCACCGGTGCGCGCAATGGCGCTTTCAATCAGGGTCAGGATTTCTTGCTGGCGCGCAGTCAGTTTCAAGGTTTCAAGCATGTTGGCTCCTGGGTGTGAACTGCCGCCAAGAGGCTTGGCGACACTGTAATCTTAAACAGTGACTGTATTTTTATCCAGCTTTTTGAATTTTGCAAGGATTTTTTTGAATTAATCCGAAATCGTGGCGAAATGGTGGCGAAATCGCGCAGCCCAAGCTGCTCCCCTGAGAAAAAAGCACACGGGGCTCACCGGGAGCGCGTCGCGGACCCCACTAGTGCGCTTCTGCGCGCGGGACTAGTGCATCTACTGGGTGGGTTGAAAAGGCGCGCCGCGCAACTGGGCGCCCGCCTTGATGCCTTTTTTGGCAAACCAACCCTGGTTGACTTCCAGTACATAGCGCACGGGCTTGGTCGAGCAATGTGATTCTTTGGTTTGTGGCTGCATGTTTTCCAGGTTCACGATGGTGCCGTCGTCGGCGACAAAGGCGGCGGTCAGCGGAATAAGCGTGTTTTTCATCCAAAAACATTGCTGACTCGGGGCTTTGAACACAAACAGCATTCCTTCTTGTTGCGCCATGTCGGTGCGAAACATCAGTCCCGTGGCGTGCTGCTCGGGGGTTTGTGCCACTTGCGCCTGGATCTGGTGAATTCCAATAGTTAGGGTGGTGCGCGGCAGGTTCATTTGGGGGGAAGTCTGTGCGGCGCAGGTGCCGCTTAACGCCATGGCCACAGCGCAGGCCAGGGCAAAAGTGCAAAGGTGTTTCATGGGCGCAATTGTGAACCAAGTCGCTGGTGGTATGGCCGCGATGCGGGTCGCACGAATCGTGTTCCAAGCCCCGCTCTGTGCCCCCATTTGCCCTTGCTTGCTTGACAGAATCCCGTAATTGTTTGGGACTAAAATCGATTTTCACGCGAGGGGTGAGGCTTTTATCAAGCCCCATCCGCCATTTACAAATAATTGACATCTAACAGAGACCGCTCCATGTACCAGCACATCAAAGTCCCCACCGAAGGCCAAAAAATCACTGTGAACAGCGATCTGTCTCTGAACGTGCCAGACCAGCCCATCATTCCTTACATTGAAGGTGACGGTACCGGCCTAGACATCACCCCGGTGATGCTCAAGGTGGTCGACGCTGCGGTGGCCAAAGCCTACAGCGGCAAGCGCCAAATCCATTGGATGGAAGTGTTTGCCGGGGAGAAGTCGACCAATGTGTACGGCCCCGACGTCTGGCTGCCCGAAGAAACCCTGCACGCCATTCGCGATTACGTGGTGTCGATCAAAGGCCCCTTGACCACCCCCGTGGGCGGTGGCATCCGTTCTTTGAACGTGGCTTTGCGTCAGGAACTTGACTTGTACGTTTGCCTGCGCCCCATCCAATACTTTGACGGTGTGCCCAGCCCAGTCAAAGAGCCACAGAAGACCAATATGGTGATCTTCCGTGAAAATTCGGAAGACATTTACGCCGGTATCGAGTTCGAAGCCGAGTCCGACAAGGCCAAAAAACTGATCAAGTTTCTGCAAGACGAGATGGGTGTCAAAAAGATCCGCTTCCCCAATACCTCAGGCATCGGCATCAAGCCCGTGTCGCGCGAAGGCACCGAGCGCCTGGTGCGCAAGGCTTTGCAATACACCATCGACAACGACAAGCCCAGCCTGACCATCGTGCACAAGGGCAACATCATGAAGTACACCGAAGGCGGCTTCCGCGATTGGGCCTACGCCCTGGCGCAAAAGGAGTTTGGTGCTGAAATGATCGACGGCGGACCCTGGTGCAAATTCAAAAACCCCAAGACGGGCAAAGAAATAGTGGTCAAGGACAGCATCGCTGACGCGTTCTTGCAACAAATCTTGCTTCGTCCCGCCGAATACAGCGTTATTGCCACGCTCAACCTCAATGGCGACTATGTTTCTGACGCCTTGGCTGCCCAAGTCGGCGGTATTGGCATCGCCCCTGGCGCCAATCTGAGCGACACCATTGCGATGTTTGAGGCCACCCATGGCACGGCGCCCAAGTACGCTGGCAAGGACTACGTCAACCCCGGCTCAGAGATTTTGTCGGCCGAGATGATGCTGCGCCACATGGGCTGGGTCGAAGCGGCGGACCTGATCATCAGTTCCATGAAGAAATCGATTGCCAGCAAGAAAGTCACTTACGACTTTGCCCGCCTGATGGATGGCGCAACCCAAGTGAGCTGCTCAGGCTTTGGCCAGGTCATGATCGACCACATGTAAGTAAGACGGGGCAGCTTGCTGCCTGCGATTTAAATAATCGCCAGACCGTTTCCCAGCGGCTGGCGATTTTTGTTTTTTGTGCTTGAATACGGTCAAGACATCTCCAATTACCCCTGCAAGCGCGACCAGCGCACCGGACCCCTAGAATAGAAAGCATGGCGACAACTCCCCCCACTAAACCTCCCTCGGTCCCCCGTACCAGCCCTCGGCGCGACGACGGTGGGACCGTGGTTCTGGAGCGACTGCCGCTGAAAGTGCAGCCGCCCAAAATGCACCAGGTATTGATGCTGAACGACGATTTCACGCCGATGGAATTTGTCGTGATGGTGATTCAGGAGTTTTTTGCTAAGGATTTGGAAACTGCCACGCAGATCATGCTGAAAATCCACCTGGATGGAAAAGGTGTCTGCGGGGTTTATTCACGGGACGTAGCTGCCACCAAGGTGGACCAGGTGCTGGACGCGGCGCGCCGCTCCGGCCATCCCTTGCAGTGTGTGAGTGAGCCGGTTGGTTTTTGAGGCGACGACGCCAGTGAGAGCTTGGTAGTTGCGGGACCCGTCTAGGGCGGCACCTGACATTTGTTTGAGATAAAGGAAAAGCCATGATCGCCCAAGAGTTAGAAGTCAGCCTGCATATGGCATTTGTAGAAGCGCGCCAGCAGCGCCACGAGTTCATCACCGTGGAGCATCTGCTGCTCGCTTTGTTGGACAACCCCAGCGCGGCCGAAGTGCTGCGCGCGTGTTCGGCCAATGTCGACGACCTGCGCAAGTCGCTTACGCATTTCATCAAGGACAACACCCCTCAGGTGGCGGGTAATGACGATGTGGACACCCAGCCCACGCTCGGCTTTCAGCGTGTGATACAGCGCGCCATCATGCATGTGCAGTCCACCGGCAGCGGCAAGAAAGAAGTCATGGGCAGCAATGTGCTTGTGGCAATCTTTGGCGAAAAAGACTCGCACGCTGTGTATTACTTGCACCAGCAGGGTGTGACCCGCCTGGACGTTGTCAACTTCATTGCCCACGGGATCAAGAAAAATGAACCCCCAGATTTGCCAAAAGCGAGCGATAGCGCCAGTGAGGGCGAGGAAGCAAGCAGTGAAAAAAACGAGAAGGCATCGCCTTTGGAGCAGTTCACGCAAAACCTGAACCAACTCGCCAAAGACGGAAAAATTGACCCGCTCATTGGCCGCGAGTACGAAGTCGAGCGCGTGATCCAGACGCTTTGCCGCCGCCGTAAGAACAATCCCTTGCTGGTCGGAGAGGCCGGCGTGGGTAAAACCGCGATCGCCGAGGGCCTGGCCTGGCGCATTTCCCAAAAAGATGTGCCCGAAGTGCTGGCAGAGGCTGTGGTCTATTCCCTGGACATGGGCGCCTTGCTGGCCGGAACGAAATACCGGGGTGATTTCGAGCAACGCCTCAAGGGCGTGCTCAAGGCGCTTAAGGACCGGCCCAATGCCGTGCTTTTTATCGACGAAATCCACACGCTGATTGGCGCCGGTTCGGCCTCGGGCGGCACGCTGGACGCATCCAATTTGCTCAAGCCCAGCCTGAGCTCGGGCCAGCTCAAATGCATCGGTGCGACCACTTTCACCGAATACCGCAGTATTTTCGAAAAAGACGCCGCCCTGTCGCGCCGCTTTCAGAAAATCGACGTGCTCGAACCTACGGTCGAGCAAACCGTCGAAATTCTCAAAGGCCTGAAATCGCGCTTTGAAGAGCACCACAAGGTGAAATACGCCTTGGCCGCATTGCAAGCCGCAGCCGAACTGAGCGCCAAGTACATCAACGATCGCCACCTGCCCGACAAGGCGATAGACGTGATCGACGAGGCGGGTGCCGCGCAGCAAATTTTGCCGGCCAACAAGCGCAAAAAGACCATATCCAAGACCGAGGTCGAGGAAATTGTGGCCAAGATCGCGCGCATTCCCCCCGCCAATGTGTCGCAAGATGACCGGGGCAAACTCAAAACGCTGGACCGCGATCTCAAGAGCGTGGTTTATGGCCAGGACAAGGCGCTCGACATTTTGGCGTCGGCAGTCAAGATGGCGCGCTCCGGCCTGGGCAAGGGCGACAAGCCTATTGGTTCTTTCCTGTTCTCCGGCCCCACGGGCGTGGGCAAAACCGAGGCTGCCAAGCAGCTCGCCTACATCATGGGCATTGACCTGATTCGCTTTGATATGAGCGAATACATGGAACGCCACGCGGTGAGCCGCCTGATTGGTGCGCCTCCGGGATACGTGGGCTTTGACCAGGGCGGCTTGTTGACCGAGGCGGTCACCAAGAAGCCGCATTGCGTGCTGCTGCTCGATGAAATCGAAAAAGCGCACCCGGACATCTTCAACGTGCTCTTGCAGGTGATGGACCATGGAACTCTGACCGACAACAACGGACGCAAGGCCGATTTCCGCAACGTCATTCTGATCATGACGACCAATGCGGGCGCCGAGACCATGAACAAGGCCACCATTGGCTTTACCAACCCACGTGAGTCGGGCGACGAGATGGTGGACATTAAGCGCCTGTTCACGCCTGAGTTCCGCAACCGTCTGGACGCCATCGTTGGATTCAAGGCGCTGGACGAAAATGTGATTCTGCGCGTCGTGGACAAATTCTTGCTGCAGCTCGAAACCCAGCTCGCCGAGAAGAAAGTGGACGTCACCTTCACCGACAAGTTGCGCAAGCACCTGGCGAAAAAAGGTTTCGATCCGCTCATGGGTGCGCGCCCCATGCAGCGCCTGATTCAGGACACGATTCGCCGTGCCCTGGCCGACGAGCTGCTGTTTGGCCGCCTGATCGACGGCGGTCGCCTGACGGTAGATCTTGACGACAAAGACGAGTCCAAAACCGAGGTGCTGCTCGACATCCAGCCCTTGCCCAAGCGCGAAGGCCGCGCCAAGCCTGAGGAAACGACGGCAAGCTGAGGCCTGTTACGCCCTCTGAAGTCTGGCCGCCCGGCCTTCAGAGGCCTGGTTCTGGTGTAAACTCGACTAGCTTTGCTGGTCTCGTTGCGCTGTAGCGCGTCTTGCAATTCATTCGCAAACCGTTCCCACCAAGGTGTTCTCCGATCCGCACAAGCCGGGCCGGGAATAAGCGGAACGGCTTTAAGACCTAACCTTCGGAGTATTCATATGTCAGTCACCATGCGCGAAATGTTGGAAGCCGGCGTCCATTTTGGACACCAAACCCGCTTCTGGAACCCCAAGATGGCACCGTTCATCTTCGGCCATCGCAACAAAATTCACATTATCAATCTGGAAAAATCGCTGCCGATGTTCCAGGACGCAGCCAAGTTTGTCCGTCAGTTGTCTGCCAAGCGCGGCACCATTTTGATGGTCGGCACCAAGCGCCAAGCGCGCGAAACCGTCGCTGCTGAAGCCCAGCGCGCTGGCGTGCCTTTCGTTGATCAGCGCTGGCTCGGCGGCATGCTGACCAACTTCAAGACGGTCAAAACCTCGATCAAGCGCCTCAAGGACATGAAGATCCAGCAAGAAGCCGGATTGGACGCCATGAGCAAGAAAGAGCAGCTGATGTTCGCCCGCGAACTGGCCAAGCTCGAAAAAGACATTGGTGGCATCCAAGACATGGTCACCTTGCCTGACGCAATTTTCGTGATCGACGTGGGTTACCACAAGATTGCTATCGCTGAAGCCCGTAAGCTGGGCATTCCATTGATCGGTGTGGTGGACTCCAACCACTCGCCCGAAGGTATCGACTACGTGATTCCTGGCAATGACGACTCGTCCAAGGCTGTGACCTTGTACGCACGCGGCATCGCTGACGCAGTGCTCGAAGGCCGCGCCAACGCCGTCGACGATCTGGTCAAGGCCGTGGTCGACCAGGGTGAAGACGAATTCGTTGAGGTCGAAGAGGCGGCCTAAGCCCTTTTTATGCCTCAAAAGGGGGCTTGCTAGCCCCTTTTTTTTAATTTTTATTGATCAATTGAACTGAACCGGAGTACTGAGAAATGGCTGCAATCACCGCAAGCATGGTCGCCGAATTGCGCGGCAAGACCGACGCCCCCATGATGGAATGCAAAAAAGCACTGACCGAAGCCGAAGGCGACATGGTCAAGGCCGAAGAGTTGTTGCGCGTCAAGCTCGGTAGCAAGGCTGGCAAAGCTGCTGCCCGCGTGACCGCTGAAGGCGTGATCACCATCGCCAGCGCAGGCGCTGCCAGCGCCATGCTCGAAGTCAACTGCGAGACCGACTTCGTCACCAAGAACGACAGTTTCCTGGGCCTGGCCAATGCCGCGGCCGCATTGGTGGCCGAACACAACCCCGCTGACGTCGCTGCTCTGGGCGCTTTGCCCTATACGCAAGACGGTTTCGGCCCCACGCTCGAAGACGTGCGCAGGGGTTTGATCGGCAAAATCGGCGAGAACATGACCTTCCGACGCTTCAATCGCTGCAGCTCGGGCACCCAAGTGGCGTCCTATTTGCACGGCACGCGCATTGGCGTGCTGGTGGAGTTTGAAGGCGACGAAGTTGCTGCCAAGGACGTAGCCATGCATGTGGCCGCCATGAAGCCCGTTTCCTTGTCCAGCGCCGAAGTGCCCCCCGAATTGGTGGCGCGCGAGCGTTCGGTGGCCGCCGCTAAGGCAGCCGAAGACGCCTCAGTGGCCGTGGCAGCGGGCAAGCCTGTGCAGTCGGCAGAAATCGTGACCAAGCGTATTGAGGGCGGCGTTCAGAAATACCTCAAAGAGGTGTCTTTGTTCAACCAGTCTTTTGTCAAGAACGACAAGCAGACCGTGGAGCAGATGCTCAAGGAAAAAGCCACCAAAGTGCATGGTTTTAGCTTGTATGTGGTGGGCGAGGGCATTGAGAAGAAGGTAGACGACTTCGCCGCCGAAGTGGCTGCCCAGATCGCTGCTGCCAAGGCTGGCTAAGCCCCGCGCGTTGCAAGACGCGCTCTGCGGGTGTCGCTCCTGGCGCCCGGACACCATAACTATCCGATGGAACCCGCTATGACCACTGCCAAGCCCGCCTACAGTCGAATTTTATTGAAACTGTCGGGCGAGGCTTTGATGGGGGATGACCAATTTGGTATCAACCGCGACACGATTGTGCGCATGGTCGACGAGATCGCCGAAATCACCCGCCTGGGTGTTGAGGTGGCTGTGGTGATTGGCGGGGGCAATATCTTTCGCGGCGTGGCGGGTGGTTCTGTCGGCATGGACCGTGCCACAGCCGACTACATGGGCATGCTGGCCACGGTGATGAACGCCCTGGCCTTGGGTGACACCATGAACAAGGCCGGTCTGACCGCGCGCGTGATGTCCGCCATCGCCATTGAGCAGGTGGTTGAGCCCTATGTGCGGCCCAAGGCGCTGCAGTACCTCGAAGAAGGCAAAGTCGTTATTTTTGCGGCTGGCACCGGCAACCCGTTCTTCACCACCGACACCGCTGCTGCGCTGCGTGGCGCGGAAATCGGTGCGGAAATTGTGCTCAAGGCTACCAAGGTAGACGGTGTCTATGATGCCGATCCCAAGAAAGTTCCCACCGCAAAGCGCTACACCTCGCTGACTTTTGACAGCGCGATGCAGCAAAATCTGGGCATCATGGACGCCGCCGCCTTTGCGCTGTGCCGCGACCAGAAGCTGCCGATCAAGGTGTTCTCGATCTTCAAACACGGCGCCCTCAAGCGGGTGGTGATGGGTGAAGATGAAGGCACTTTGGTGCATGTTTGACCGTTTGGAGTGAACGCCATGGCTATCCAGGAAATCAGAAGCAACGTCGAAGGCAAGATGGAACAGTCCATCGCCGTGTTCAAGAATAATCTGGGCAAGGTCCGTACCGGCCGCGCCAACCCCGCGCTGCTCGACAACGTGCATGTGGACTACTACGGCTCCATGGTTCCCTTGAGCCAAGTAGCCAACCTGTCGTTGATTGACTCGCGCACCGTGGGCATTCAGCCTTGGGAAAAGAATATGGGCGCCAAGATTGAAAAAGCCATTCGCGAGAGCGACCTGGGCCTCAATCCGTCGAGCATGGGCGACCTGATCCGCGTGCCCATGCCGGTAATGACCGAAGAGCGCCGCCGCGAGCTGACCAAGGTGGTGCGCAGCGAAGGCGAGGGTGCCAAGGTGACGGTGCGCAGTCTGCGCCGCGATGCCAACGAAGCGGTCAAAAAGCTGGAAAAGGAAAAGCTGGTCTCTGAGGACGAGCAAAAACGCTCCGAGGCCGACATACAAAAGCTGACCGACCGCTACATCGTCGAAGTTGACCGCCTGGTGGCGGCCAAAGAGCAGGACATCATGGCAGTCTAGCGGTCTTTGCTCCGCTATGTCACACGCCTATTCCCCCCTTTTGTCTTCGCTTGATCCCGCCCTGCGCGGGCTGCAGGCACGCCATGCTTAGGCAAAGAATACTCACGGCCATTGTTCTGCTGGCCTTGCTGGTGCCAGCGGTGCTGGCGACCAATCCCCTGGGTTTTGTGGTGCTGACTGCGCTTTTAATGGGCGCGGGCGGCTGGGAGTGGGCGCGTCTGAACGGCTTGGCTACTGCGGCGTCCCTGGCGTCTGCGGCGCTGTGCGCCGGCTTGTGCGGCGCACTCTGGTTTAGTGGTCTGGCGGCCAGCGCCGTGCCTTGGGTGTGGTTTCTGGCGGGTGCGGCCTGGGTGGGGCTGGCACTGTGGCTTCTGCGCGCGGGCGTGGCGGCCTGGTTGCCCCAGCCTGTAACTTTGCGCTGGCTTGGGGGCGTGGCGCTGTTGTGTGCAGCCTGGTTGGCCTTGGTGCAGGCGCGGCTGGTGGGTATTGATTTTCTGTTTTCGGTCTTGCTGCTGGTGTGGGTGGCTGACGTGGCTGCTTATTTCTCTGGGCGGGCCCTGGGTGGGCGGTTTTTCAAACAAAAGCTCGCGCCCAGCATCAGTCCGGGTAAAACATGGGAAGGCGTGGCCGGCGCCATGGTAGGCGTCTTGTGCATGGCCTTTACCTGGCGCGCGCTTGATGTGGCCGGTATGACGCCGGGCGGCAGCTTGTTCAGCCGCTTGGGCAGCGTGAGCCCCATGTTTTTGACGGTTTCGGTGATTTTTCTGACCACCTTGGGCGTGGTGGGCGACTTACTGGAGTCCTTATTCAAGCGCGCGGCTGGGGTCAAGGACAGCGGCGTCCTGCTGCCCGGCCACGGCGGCGTGCTCGACCGCATTGACGCGCTCTTGCCCGTCTTGCCGTTGGCCCTGTTGTTATGCACCTTTTAGGCGGGACCTGACTATGAACTCTGCCATCCAACGCGTTAGCGTCCTGGGCTCTACCGGCTCCATTGGCGTCAATACCCTGGACGTGATGCAGCGGCACCCGGAGCGCTACGAGGTGTTCGCGCTCAGCGCCCACAGCAAGCTCGAATTGATGACGTCACAGTGCGTGCAATTTCGCCCCCGTTTTGCGGTGATGGTGAGCGAGTGGCACGGGCGCGAGCTCAAGCGCACGCTGGCCGATCTGGGTTTGCCCACCGAAGTGCTGTGGGGCGCTGAAGCGCTTGATTTGATTGCTGCGCACGAAGAAGTCACCACCGTGATGGCCGCCATTGTGGGCGCCGCTGGGCTGGCTTCGTGCATTGCGGCGGCGCTGGCAGGCAAGCGTTTGCTGCTGGCCAACAAAGAGGCGCTGGTGGTGGGCGGTGCGTTCTTCATGGACGCGGTGCGTCGGGGTGGGGCCACCCTGCTGCCGATTGACAGCGAGCATTCGGCCATCTTTCAGTCGCTGCCCGAAGTGTCTGACAGCTGGCCCGAAGTCATCCACAAAATCATCCTGACCGCCTCGGGCGGTCCCTTCCGTACCCGCGACCCAGCCACATTTGCCTCTATCAGCCCCGAAGAGGCCTGCGCCCACCCGAACTGGGTGATGGGGCGCAAGATTTCGGTCGATTCGGCCACCATGATGAACAAAGCGCTCGAGGTGATCGAGGCTAAGTTTCTGTTTGGCGTGGCGCCTTCGGCCATTGAAGTCATCATTCACCCGCAAAGCGTGGTGCATTCCATGGTCCAGTTCGTGGACCACTCGGTGGTGGCGCAACTGGGCACGCCCGATATGCGCGGGCCCATCGGCTATGGCCTGTCCTGGCCTACGCGGCGAGTCAGCGGCGCCAGCGCCCTGGATTTTTCCACCATGGCTGCGCTCAGTTTTGAGCCGATAGCCACGCGGGGCCATGCGCTGCGTTTTCCAGGTTTGCAACTGGCCTGGGACGTCTTGTCCGCCCCGCCTGGTACCACCGCGGTATTGAACGCCGCCAACGAAGTGGCGGTGGCCGCGTTTTTGGACCGCCGTATCCGTTTTGACCAGATTCACGCCGTCAACACCGAGTGCCTAGCAGGCTTTGCTCCAGCGGCGCCAGGTTCGCTGGCGGATCTGCTGGCGATCGACGTCCAAGCCCGCGCGCTTGCAGAGTCACTTGTGCAGCGTCTGTCCTGGGCCTCGTTATGATGGTGTTTGCTGCCGAACGCCAGTCGTGGGCACCACAGCTGATTTTGAATTTGCGCTTTGCCAATCGAGTTTTCACCATGCCCCTTGCGTTTATGCACTTTTTCCGCCTGATTTCTGCCGTTTTGGCCTTGTTGCTGGCCCAAGCCGCCTGGGCGGTGACACCGTTCACGGTGGAAGACATCCGGGTCGAAGGCCTGCAGCGGGTCGAGGCCGGCACGGTGTTTGGCTCGATTCCGGTGCGCATTGGCGATACCTATACCGACGACAAGGCCGGCGCATCCATCCGGGCGCTGTTTGGCCTGGGCCTGTTTAACGATGTGCGCATTGATGTGCAGGGCAAGGTGCTGATCGTGGTGGTGCAGGAGCGCCCCACCGTGGCTGAGGTGAGCTTTACCGGCACCAAGGAATTTGACAAAGACGTGCTGGTCAAGGCGCTCAAGGACATTGGCCTGGCCGATGGCCGCCCCTTTGACAAGGCATTGGCCGACAAGGCCGAGCAAGAGCTAAAGCGCCAGTACATCAACCGCAGCATGTACGCCGCAGAAGTTGTGACCACTGTCACCCCCATAGAGCGCAATCGCGTGAACCTGAGTTTTGCGGTGAGCGAAGGCGACACGGCCAAGATCAAGGACATTCGGATTGTGGGCAACAAGGCTTTTTCGGAGAGCACTTTGCTGGGCCTGTTTGATTCTGATGTCGGTGGCTGGCTGAGCTGGTACACCAAGTCCGACCGCTATGTGCGCAGCAAGCTCAACGCCGATGTGGAGACCCTGCGCTCTTATTACCTGTCGCGCGGCTACCTTGAATTTGCCGTGGATTCGACCCAGGTCGTCATTTCGCCCAACAAGCAGGACATCAGCATCACCATCAATGTGAGCGAGGGCGAGCGCTTTGTGGTGTCCAAAGTCAAACTGGCGGGCAACTTTTTGGACAAGGACGCTGAATTCCAGTCCCTGGTAGCCATCCAGGTGGGCGAGCCCTACAACGCAAACGAAGTAGCCCAGACCACCAAGGCGTTCACTGATTTCTATGCCAATTTCGGATTTGCCTTTGCGCAAGTGGAGCCCGTCACCAGTCTGGACCGCAAGACCAACCGCGTGGAGGTGACGCTGCGCGCCGATCCGTCGCGCCGCGTCTATGTACGGCGCATCAACGTGGCAGGCAACGACCGCACGCGCGACGAAGTGATCCGGCGAGAGTTTCGCCAGTTGGAGGCCGCCTGGTACGACGGCGAAAAAATCCGCCAGTCGCGCAACCGGGTTGACCGCCTGGGCTACTTCAAGGACGTGTCCATTGACACCCAGGAAGTGGCCGGCTTCCCCGATCAGGTGGATTTGACCGTCACAGTTTCGGAAAAACCCACGGGCAGCCTGAGCCTGGGTGCCGGCGTTTCAAGTGCCGACGGCCTGGGCCTGCAACTCGGTTTCAAGCAGGACAACGCTTTTGGTTCGGGTAATTCGCTGGGCGTGGAACTCAACACCAGCAAACTCAACCGCACCGTGGTGTTCAACACTACCAACCCTTATTACACCGATGACGGTGTTTCGCGCACCTTTGACCTGTACCAGCGCACCACCAAGCCCTATGTGGACCTGAACAGTTATTCCTTGGAAACCATGGGTGCGAGCGTGCGCTTTGGGGTTCCTTTCACCGAAACGGACACGGTGTTCTTAGGTATCGGTGCGGACCGCACCACCATCGTTCCAGGCTCGCTGCTGCCCACGGCCTATACCGACTTTGCTGACCAGTTTGGATACACGAGCAATGCAGTGCCGCTGACAGTGGGTTGGGCCCGTGATACGCGCGACAGCGGCTTGGTGCCGAGTTCCGGGCGTCTGCTTCGGGTCAATGGGGAGTGGAGTGTGGCCGGTGAGTTGCTCTATGCCCGCGCAACCACCCAATTGCAGCAGTATTTCCCCCTGAGTAAGAAGGTTACGTTGGCGCTCAATGGCGAACTTTCCGTGGGCGCTGCCACCACGGACAAAGCATATCCCTTGTTCAAGAACTACTATTCTGGTGGCTTGGGCTCGGTGCGCGGTTTCGAACAGGGAAGCCTGACGACTGCCACCCAACGCGCGCAGGGTGCGGTGTCAACGGGCGGCACCAAAAAACTGACGTTGAACGCCGAAGTGCTGTCGCCACTGCCCGGCGGCGGCAACGACCGCACGCTGCGCATGTATGCGTTTGTGGATGCCGGTGGCATTTACGGCGCCGATGAGACGATCCAACTCGGCGACTTGCGTTCTTCGTTTGGTGTGGGGATCAGCTGGATTTCTCCGGTGGGTCCCTTGCGTCTTGCGGTAGCGCGCCCCCTTACCAAGTTCGATAGCGATAAAATGCAATCACTGCAATTTCAAATTGGAACCTCTTTCTAATGAAACTCTCATACAAGCTGGCTGCTGTTGCCGTGTTACTGGCCTCCCTGAGCGCCGGCGTCATGGCCCAGGACTCCAAAATTGGCTACATCAATACCCAGCGCATCACCACCGAGTCGGTGATCGCCAAGGCCGCTCAGACCAAGCTCGAACAAGAATTCTCCAAGCGCGGAAAAGAATTGGCAGACCTGCAGGCCGCACTGAAAACCTTCAGCGAAAAATTCGAGCGTGACGCGCCCACACTGACCGAGTCGCAACGTGCCAGCCGCCAAAAAGAAGGTGCTGAACTCAACCGCGACTTTCAGCGCAAGCAGCGTGAGTACCAGGAAGACCTGAACGGCCGTCGCAATGAAGAGTTGCAGCAAGTGCTGGACAAAGCCAACAAAGCGGTCAAAAAAGTGGCCGAAGACGAAAAGTACGACCTGGTCATCCAGGAAGTGGTGTACAGCAGCGCCAAGCATGACATCACCGACAAAGTGCTCAAAATCCTCAACGCTGCCGCTGCCAAGTAGGCTTGTACGGTGGCGCCGGCGTGTCTGAACTAAGGCTTGCCGCCATCGTCGCCACGCTGGGCGGCGAATTGCATGGGGACGGCGATCAGCCAATTACCGGCTTGGCGCCTCTGGAGTCCGCCAGCCCGAGCCAGATCAGTTTCGTCAGCAACCCCCGCTACCAGCAACAACTTTCCAGCTCCCAGGCGGCGTGCGTCATCGTAGGGCCTGCGCTCCAAGAGGCGGCCTTGCGTCGGGGCGCTTGCATCGTCACCGACCAACCCTATTTGTACTTTGCCCGCTTGACCCAGCTCTGGCGCGCCACTTTGCGTGCCGCGCGCCCCAGCCAAGGCGCGCCAGCCATCCACCCGTCTGCCGTGGTGGACCCTGAGGCCAGCATCCATCCCACTGCTCGCATCGGTGCGCTGTGCGTCATTGAGCGCGGTGCGAGCATTGGCGCGGGCACCGAACTGCGTGCGCGCGTGACCGTAGGCGAAGATTGCGTAGTGGGCGCGCGCTGCCTTTTGCACAGCGGCGTGGTCATTGGCGCAGACGGCTTTGGCTTTGCGCCCGACGGCGAGCGCTGGGAAAAGATCGAGCAGCTCGGGGCGGTACGCATTGGCGACGACGTGGAAATTGGCGCCAACACCTGTATCGACCGTGGCGCCTTGCAAGACACGGTGATCGAAGACGGCGTCAAGCTCGACAACCTGGTCCAAGTCGGGCACAACGTGCGCATTGGCCGCAACACGGCCATTGCCGGCTGCGCGGGCATTGCGGGCAGCGCCACCATAGGCGCGCAGTGCACGATTGGCGGTGGCGCGGTGGTGCTGGGGCATTTGCAGATTGCCAACCATGTGCACATCTCAGCGGCCACCGTGGTGAGCAAGTCGATCAAAAAACCGGGCCAGTACACTGGCTTTTTTCCGCTGGACGACAACGCCGCATGGGAGCGCAATGCCGCGACCGTCAAGCAGTTGCACAGCCTGCGCGAACGCATCAAAAAACTAGAAAGCGAAACCAAACCATGATGAACATCCACCAAATTCTGAAACAGCTACCGCACCGCTACCCCTTTTTGCTGGTGGACCGGGTGCTGGAGCTGGACAAGGGCAAGACCATCAAGGCGCTGAAAAACGTCACCATGAACGAGCCTTTTTTTGAAGGCCATTTCCCGCACCGCCCGGTGATGCCCGGCGTGCTGATGTTGGAAGCCCTGGCACAAGCCGCCGCCTTGCTCGCGTTTGATGCCCTGGGCACCTCGCCCAATGATGAGACGGTGTATTACTTTGCCGGTATCGACGGCGCGCGGTTCAAGCGCCCGGTGGAGCCGGGTGACCAGCTGATTTTGGAAGTGGAGTTGGTGCGCATGAAGGCCGGCATCTTCAAGTTCAAATCGCGCGCCAGCGTGGCCGGAGAAACCGCTGTGGAGGCCGAACTGACCTGCGCCATGCGCGCGATTGACCCCAAGGCCTGAGATGCCAGCCGTTCACCCCACCGCCGTGGTTGAGCCCGGCGCCCAACTGCACCCGACGGTCACCGTGGGCCCGTACACCGTGATTGGCCCGCACGTGAAAGTGGGCGCGGGCACCACCATCGGAGCGCATTGCGTTATCGAGGGCCACACCACGATTGGCGCGGACAACCGCATCTTTCAGTTCAACTCGTTGGGCGCGATTCCGCAGGACAAAAAATACGCGGGTGAGCCCTGCGAACTCGTCATTGGCGACCGCAACACCATCCGTGAGTTTTGTACGTTCAATATCGGCTCGCCGGGCGATCTGGGCGTCACCCGCGTAGGCAATGACAACTGGATCATGGCCTATGTGCACCTGGCGCACGACTGCCAGGTGGGCAACCACACGATTTTTGCCAACAACTCTCAGCTGGCAGGCCATGTGGTGGTGGGTGACTGGGTGATTTTGGGCGGCTTTACCGTGGTGCACCAGTTTGTGCGCTTGGGCGCGCACAGCATGACGGCGATGTGCTCGCTCTTGTTTGCCGACTTGCCCCCCTATGTGATGTGCCAGGGCCAACCGGCGGCGGCGCGTTCCATGAACTACGAGGGCTTGCGCCGGCGCGGCTTTTCGCTCGAGCGCATTGCTGGCGTCAAGGCCATGCACAAAGCCCTGTACCGCGAAGACCTGACGTTGGAGCGGGCGCAAGCGCAAATCGCCGCGCTGGCCGAGTCCCGCCCCGAGACCGCGCCCGACGTGGAAATGATGGTCGAATTTTTGCGCCACGCCTCGCCCCAGCGCGGCATTGTGCGTTGACCCCAGAGCCAATACCAATACCGGCGACTGACGCCCAGGCGCCGTGGCCCCTGGCCATGGTGGCTGGGGAAGCCTCGGGCGACTTGCTGGCGGGCTTGCTGCTGCAGGCGCTGCGAGCACGCTGGCCCGGTTTGGTGGCGGC
>CAMDHS010000010.1 GCA_945898115.1 Comamonas sp. lk | reverse complement strand
CAAACCCTAAGTTCAAGAAAGACAGCCATGACAAAACACACCAGCCCTGTGCGCCTGCGCGCTGCCTTGCTGAGCGCCATCGCCACCTTGGGCTTTGCCAGCGCAGCCCAGGCCGACTTTGGCCGCTCCAACCCCGCGCCTCTGCCCTTGTTCAAAACCGAGTGCGCCGCCTGCCACATCACCTACCCGGCGGGCATGCTGCCCGCGCAGTCGTGGCAGCAGCTCATGGCCAATCTGCCCAAGCACTTTGGCACCGACGCTTCGCTCGATGCCGCCACGGCCAAGCAAATCGGCACCTGGCTGCAGGCCAACGCGGGCACCGGTCGGCGCTTTAGCGACGCGCCGCCTGAGCACCGCATCAGCAAATCAAGTTGGTTTGTGCGCCAGCACGACGAGGTGAGCGCCAGCGTGTTCAAGCGCGCCGCAGTGGGCGGCGCGGCCAACTGCGGCGCTTGCCACGGCAACGCGGCAGAGGGCAATTTCAACGAGCACGAAGTGCGCATTCCCAAATAAGCCGCAAGCGGGCAACAAACCCACGCCAGCGCCACCACCCGGACTCCTACGACCCCCATGAACCCTACATCTCCCATAACTCCCGCAATTCCAGTAATCCCCTCAGACTCCAAAATCCTCGTCTGGGATGCCCCCGTGCGCACCTTCCATTGGCTGCTGGCGCTGTGTTTTGTCGGCGCCTACATCAGCTCAGAGAGTGAAAGCTGGCGCCTGCTGCACGTCACCCTGGGCTACACCATGGGCGGGCTGATCGCCTTTCGGCTGGTCTGGGGAGTGCTGGGTACGCGCTACGCGCGCTTTGGCAGCTTTGTGCGCTCTCCGTCTGCGGTGCGCGGCTACGTCAAGGGCATGGTGGCGGGGCGCAGGGTGCACTACATCGGCCACAACCCCGCAGGCGCCGTGGCCATTGTGCTGATGCTGCTGGTGGGCGCGGCCATCGTGGCCAGCGGTTACGCGGCCTACAACGAACTCGGTGGCGACTGGCTGGAAGAGGTGCATGAAGTCGTGGGCAACGCCATGCTGGTGCTGGTGGGCGTGCACTTGGCCGGTGTGGCTGTGGCCAGTTATCTGCACCGCGAAAACCTGCCGCGCGCCATGGTGACCGGCGTCAAGCAAGGCCAGCCGTCGCAGGGCATTGCGCGGGCCTGGTGGTCGGTGGCGCTGGTGCTGCTGCTGGCAGTGGCCGCATTTTGGAACCAAGAGTGGCGCGCCGCGCCGCAGGCACAGGCACAGGTACAGATACAGATACAGGTGCAAGGCGCGGCATAGCCCGGCAGCGCATCACAATAGGGGCGCGGCTGGCTTGGCCGCATTTCAGGAAACGCCGTGCCCGCCATCCCCCAAACCCGCTGCCTGCGCGCAGCGCAGCGCTGATGCCTGCCACCGAAATCACCGTGCAGTCGCTGGGCACCGTGGCTGGCAAAACCCTGCTCGTGCCCACGGGCACGCCCGGCCACACTTACGCGCACGTGCAAGACTGGCTGACCGAAAAGCGCAAGACCAAAGCCGCTGTCAAAGACATCAGCACCCAGGTGCTGGTCAAAGGCATCAAGCAGTGGACGGTGTTTGAAGAAAAGCGCGGCGCAGCCACCGTGCTCACTGTGTTCAAGATCACCTGAAAAGACGTGTGCAGGCCGCGCCAGGCGCCCGGGTTAAGCTTGCTTATGCATACGCTTGAACAACTGCGCGCCGGCGCACTGGCCAGCCACCAGCGGGTCAACATCAGGGCCGGACTCACCGAATTCCCCACCGAGATTTACCAACTCGCCGACGATCTGGAAATCTTGGATTTGTCGGGCAACGCCCTGAGCGCGCTGCCGCATGATTTGCCGCGCCTGCACAAGCTGCGCATTCTGTTTTGCTCGGACAACCAGTTCACCGAATTGCCGAGTGTGCTGGGCCAGTGCCAGAGTTTGCGCATGGTCGGCTTCAAGGCCAACCAGATCCGCAGCGTGGGTGCGCCGTCGCTGCCGCCGCTGCTGCGCTGGCTCACGCTCACCGACAACCAGATTACCGAGCTGCCCGAGTCCATCGGCCAATGCGTGCATTTGCAAAAGCTCATGCTCGCGGGCAACCGTTTGCGCGCCTTGCCGCCATTCTTGGCCGCCTGCCAGCGGCTGGAGCTGCTGCGCATTGCCGCCAATGATTTGACGGCCTTGCCGCCGTGGCTTCTGGACATGCCGCGCCTGGCCTGGCTGGCGTTTGGCGGCAACCCCTTTTGCGCGGACTTGGAGGCGCAGGCCTTGGCGCAGGGCGGCGCGTCGCTGCCCGATATTGCGTGGTCGGAGCTGCAAGTGCACGAGCTGCTGGGCGAGGGCGCATCGGGTGTGATCCACCGCGCGACGCATTTTGCGGACGGGGCTGCGCACGATACGGCGGTCAAGCTGTTCAAGGGCGCGATGACCAGCGACGGCCTGCCGCGCTCAGAAATGGCGGCCTGCCTGCGCGCCGGGCGCCACGCGCACCTCATTGCCTTGCGCGGCCGGGTCAGCGCCCACCCGCAGGGCAGCGACGGTTTGGTGATGGATTTGATGGACGCCGCATTCAAAAACCTGGCAGGCCCGCCCAGCCTGGACAGCTGCACCCGCGACATCTATGCCCCAGAGCGCCGCTTTGACCTGGCTACCGCCCTGCGCATTGCGGCTGGCATGGCGTCTGCGGCGCACCACTTGCACTGCCAGGGCGTTATGCACGGCGACCTGTATGCGCACAACACGCTGACCACCACGCACGGCCAGGCCACGCTGGGGGACTTTGGCGCGGCGTCTTTGTACGCCACATCAGATTCGGTACTTGGGGAAAAGCTGCAGCGCTTGGAGGCGCGGGCCTTTGGCTGCCTGCTGGGAGAACTGTTGGAGCGTGTTGACGCACCCGCTGCGCTGCATCCGGTTCTGGTGGATTTGAAAACGCTGCAAGCGCGCTGCCTGGGCGACTTGCCCGCCGCACGGCCCCTGTTTGCGGAGATTGAGGCGGCGCTCTTAAAGGCGCAAAGTTGTCTGAACCAATAGCGCTTAACTTCGCGCCAGCAAATGCCGCAGCGCAAAGTCTGCGTCAGCCGCCTGTTCGGTCAATTCGTGGCGCTTGACCATGGCGTACAGGCCGATAAAACCGGCGCCAAACACTTCGCCCAAAAGCGGGCAGGCTTCTAGCGCGGCCAGTGCATCGTCCATGTTTTGGGGCAAGGGCGCGGCACCTGCATTTGCGTCTGAGCTGCCGCGCGCAGGACTGGGCGCGAGTTGCTGCTGCATGCCAATCAGGCCGGTGCCCAGCATCAGCGCCAGCGCCAGGTAGGGGTTGGCGTCGCCGCCGGGCAGGCGGTGTTCCAGGCGCCGGTTGGCCGGGTTGGACTGGGGTATGCGAAACGCCACCCTGCGGTCGTCATGGCCCCAGTCAGCGCTGGCCGGGGACGCGTCGGGGCGCGCAATGCGCAAGTAGGAATGCGCGTAAGGCGCCAGCATCGCCATGGCGCCGAGGGCGGACGCCTGCCAGCCGCCAATAAAGTGCGCCAGGCGCGGGTGCGCGCTGTCGTCTGCGGCGGTGAATGCGTTGTGTCCGTGCGCCTCGCTCAGGCTCACATGCCAGTGCATGCCGGTGCCGGGTTCGTTCAGGTAGGGCTTGGCCATAAAGGTGGCCAGGCAGCCGTGGCGCCGGGCGATCTCGCGCGCCAGGCGCTTGAAGCGAAACACCGCGTCAGCCTGTGCCAGCGGTTCGCCCGGACGCAAATTCACTTCGTACTGCCCGGTGGCGGACTCGTGGCCGTAGCCCGAGATAGGAATGTCCTGGGTTTCGCAGGCCGCCCACAGGTCGTCAAAAAAGGGCGCAAAAGTCTGCGCCGTCTCGGCGGATGCGAGGTCGTGCGAGCTCTCAACGTGCGGCACCTTGCCCGACATGCCGTGCGCCACCTGCAAGCCGCCTTGGGCGTTGCGCTCGGGGTGCACCAAAAAGAACTCCAGCTCGGGCGCCACCAGCGCCTGGTAGCCCGCATCCTGCAGGCGCGCCAGCGTGCGCTGCAGCAGTTGCCGGGGCGACAGATCGGCCACCGCATAGTCGGCGTGGCCGTCGGCAGCGCTAAAGCGGGCGTCCAAGTCGCAAATTACCGTGGCCGTTGGCACGCTTGAGAATGGGCAGCGCACCAGGGTGCGCCAGTCGGGCTGCAGCGCCATGTCGGGAAAGCTGGGCGGAAACAGGCGTTTGAACACGTCCGGCGGCTCGCCGCCCGTGACGGTGAGCCCGAGCAGCAGCGTGGGCAGCTTGGCGCCCAGGGCCTGGACAAAGCTCTCCGTGTCCATCACCTTGCCGCGCGCCACGCTGGTCAGGTCGGCAAACACCACTTCGACCCGGGCAATGCCTTGGGCGCTGAGCCAGGCGACGGCTTCGCTGGCATTGGTGATCGGTGGGGTCGAGGTCAAAGTGCGCCTGCCTGTGGCGCCACAGCGTCGCCGGTCAAGATGTCCAGGCCTGTGACCTGCGAAAAATCGCGGCCATGGGTGACCAGGGCCGCCGCGCCAATGTCCAGCGCCGAGGCCAGTTGCAAGGCGTCGGGCAGCTTTAGCCGGTATTGGGCGCGCAACTGGGCCGCCAGCGCGGCAATCGGCGCCGACGCACCTACCACGCGGTATTGCAAAAGCGCTTTTTCGTAGCGCTTGGCCAGCGCGGTTTGCCCGGCTTTGAAGGGCCCGGTCAACACCTCGGCCAGCGTGATGGTGGACAGCGCAATCACCAAGTGGCCCCGGGCCGCCGCTTCAAACAGGCCGACAAAGCGGTCGGCAAACTGCGGATGTGATTCGAGCAAATAGATAAACGGCGCCGTGTCCACCAGCACGGTGGCGCCCTGGGGCAGACCCGCCCAAAGGCGCGCAGGCGCTGCGGCCATTCAGGCGCCATCCCACTCGTTGCGCAAGTTGGCCACGGTTTGGCCTGCATCCGCGCCCCATAGCCCGCGCCCGGTGCCGCGCAAAGACAGCAGATCGGCGCCAGCCTCGGCCGGAGCGAGCGCCGCCAGACCGTGCAAGGGCACGATGGCCGCATAGGGCTTGCCGTGCTTGGTAATCACGCTGCTGAATCCCGCATGGGCCTCGGCCACGATGTGGGGCAGCTGGATGCGCGCTTGCTCCAGGCCGTAGCTCTCAGGAATCGCCATGGGAACCTCCTAATTCTGTACTGTCCGTACAGTCTACACCCGATTCAGACCGCCCAGTCGTAGTCAATGGTGATGGGCGCGTGGTCCGAGAACTTCACGTCCTTGTAGATGGCGTGCTGGCGTGCGCCAGCGGCAAGTGCGGGGGTGGCCAGGTGGTAGTCCAGGCGCCAGCCCACGTTCTTGGCATAGGCCTGGCCGCGGTTGCTCCACCAGGTGTAGGCCGCGTCGGTGGCGGTGGGCTCTAACTGGCGGTACACGTCCACCAGGCCGGCCTCGTTCAGCAACTGCGTCATCCAGGCGCGTTCTTCGGGCAAGAAGCCGGAGTTCTTTTTGTTGCCCTTGAAGTTTTTCAGGTCGATTTCTTGGTGCGCGATATTGATGTCGCCGCACAGCACAAATTCGCGCTGGCCTTTGAGCGCGGTGAGGTGCGGGTACAGCTCGGCCAGAAAGCGGTATTTGGCCAGCTGGCGCTCTTCGCCCGACGAGCCGCTGGGGAAATAGGCGCTGATGATGGAGCGCTTGCGGTTGGGCGTGTCAAAGCGCAGCTCCACGTAGCGGCCCTCAGCGTCAAACTCGCCTGAGCCGTAGCCCACCACCACGTCGCTGGGTGCGTGGCGGGTGTAGACGCCTACGCCCGAGTAGCCTTTTTTCTCGGCAAACTGAAAGTAGCCGTTCAGGTCGGCCAGGGTCTCGAACTTGCCCGCCACGTCGTCGGCCTGGGCTTTGACTTCTTGCACGCAAATACAATCCGGCTGCAGTTGGGCCAGCCAGGGCTCCAGTCCTTTGCTGGTGGCCGAACGGATGCCGTTGAGGTTAAGGCTGCTTAATTTGAACAAGGAAATCCCCATGGTTGATAGTGGCCCGAACGCCCTGAACGCAGCAAGTGTGACCCCAAATCTGGCACAAGAGTTTGTGGCGTTTGCGGTGGAGTGTGGCGTGTTGCGCTTTGGTGAATTCACCACCAAGGCCGGCCGCCAAAGCCCGTATTTTTTCAACGCCGGCCTGTTTGACGACGGTGCCAAACTCGGGCGGCTGGCGCAATTTTATGCCCAGCGCCTGCAGACGAGCGGCATTGAATTTGACATGATTTTTGGCCCCGCCTACAAGGGCATTCCGCTGGGTGCGGCCGTGGCCATTGAGCTCGCGCGCCTAGGCCGCAACGTGCCTTTTGCCTACAACCGCAAGGAAGCCAAAGACCACGGCGAAGGTGGCAGCCTGGTGGGCGCGCCGCTCAAGGGCCGGGTACTGATCATCGACGACGTGATGAGCGCAGGCACCGCTGCACGCGAGTCGATTGCGCTGATCAAGGCCGCTGGCGCCACGCCCCACGCCGTGGCCATCGCCCTGGACCGCCAGGAAATGGCCACCGAAAAGCAAGCCGACGGCTCGACCCGGGACGTGCCTTACAGCGCCGTGCAATTCGTGCGCAGCCACGAGGGCTTGCAGGTCTGCGCCATTGCCGAACTCTCAGACTTGCTGGGCTACCTGGGCGCCCAAACCGACAACGCCATGGGCGAGCACCTCGCGCGGGTGCAGGCGTATCGGGAGCGTTACGGAGTTTGATTCGGCTGTTTGAAGCGTAAGACTGGTTTTTGCGCTTCACTTTTGAGGCGCAAATGGATAAAATGCGCTTCATGTACCTTTGGCAATCTCCCCAATGGCCTGCATTCCAGGTCGATCTGGCAGCCCTGCAATCAGCGTTGTCTGCGGCGCGCTACGCGCAAGGGCGCACCATGGGTTTGGCAAGTCATCTGCAACTGCTTGACCTGGGTAATCTGCAGTTGCAGGGTTGGGCCGACGAGGCGGTGGCAACGGCCCAGATTGAAGGCGAAATCTTGCAGATCAACTCGGTGCGGGCCTCTGCAGCGCGCCGCTTGGGGCTGGCGGACGCCAAGGCCCTAGAGCGGGATCTGCGTACCGAGGCCACGCTTGACGTGCTGCAAGCCGCTATCGCGCAAAGTCAGTTGGCCCTGAGCCATGAAACCTTGCACGGCTGGCATGCGGCCCTGTTTCCGACCGGGCGCAGCGGTATTCAGACCATTCGCGCTGGCGCCTATCGGGATCATGGCGAACCCATGCAAATCGTTACACCGCGCTTGGGTCGGCCCGATATCGTTCATTACCAAGCGCCCGACTCCGCAGATGTGCCCGCCCAAATGACAAAGTTGATCGATTGGTTCAACCAAAGCCAGAACCAGACGGACGGTTTGGTGCGCGCTGCGTTGGCACACCTTTGGTTTGAAGCAATCCACCCATTTGAAGACGGTAACGGCCGCGTGGGCCGGGCACTGGCAGAAATGGCGCTGGCGCAAGACCTGAAAACGGATATGCGTTTGTGGAGCCTGTCGCAGCAAATGTGGCAAGACCGGGCCGGCTACTACGCACAATTGCAATCGGCCACCGCACAGGCCACCATGGACATGACGCCGTGGGTGCAATGGTTTGTGGGTTGTGTGCAAAGGGCTGCGGACGCCACTTGGCAACACATGCAAGCCGCCACACAGAAAACCCGATTCTGGTCCGAATTGCGCGCACGGTACCCGCATCTCACGCCTACACAAGCCAAGGCCGTCAACAAACTCTACGACGCAGGCCCCGAGGGTTTTGCGGGTGGCATGCGAACGGAAAAATATGTCAATCTGTGCGGCGTGTCGCGCGCAACCGCCTATCGGGAGCTGACGGCGATGTGCGAGATGGGCGTGTTGCAGCAGATCGGCGCTGGTCGGGGGACGGGCTACGTGCTCGCTGCGTGGGCCAACGGGCAGTAAGCGCTCCCACGCAGAGCAATGGCCTACACCCCGTAATACCGGTCAGTGCGGTGGTTGACACCAATCACCAGGTTCACGGCCACTGCGCCCAAGAGCGAGAGCAGCGCCTTGCGCGGGTCAGTGGCGGCAAAGGCGGCTAGCAAGATGACCAAGTCCACCGCCATTTGCACATTGCCCGCGCGCCAGCCGCGCGTCTTTTGCAAATAAATGGCCGTGATCGTGACGCCGCCCAGGCTTGCGCCGTGGCGGATCAAAATCAGAATGCCGGTGCCCGCCAGCAGCCCGGCCATGACGGCGCCAAAGGCGGCGTTCAGGTGGCTAAAGCCGATCCAGTGCGGCAGCACTTCCACGTACGCCGACAGCAAGGCCACGGCCGCAAAGGTCTTGAGGGTGAACACCCGCCCAAGCCTGCGCCAGCCAAACACGTAAAACGGCAGGTTGATCACAAACAGCACCGCCCCCAGCGGATAGCCCGCCAGGTAATGCACTAAAAACGCCAGGCCCGTGGTGCCGCCGGTAAACAGACCAGCCTCTCGGAACAGGCACACGGCTAAGGCCACAAACAGGCTGCCAATCAGCAGGCCCTGGGCGTCTTCAATTGCGGAATGGGAAAGCGGGAGTGTGTTCGTCATGCAATGGCAGCAAAAGCGCCAGGGAGCCGCAGATCACGCGCTACTTCCTGCAGTACCGAATCCCAGCGGCCGGCTTGAGGCTGGCGATAAATTTGGGTTTTTCGGTACCAGACGCAGTCTTTGCGTCCCAGAAGCCAGCGCCAGTCCGGGCTGTGCGCTACCAGCACCCAGCAGGGAACGCCTAGCGCGCCACTCAGATGCGCAACGCTGGTGTCGACGCTGATCACCAGGTCAAGCTGAGCGCAAAGGGCCGCAGTGTCGGCAAAGTCGTTCAAGTCGTCCGCCACCTGCAGGACGCCGTACGCTACCAGCGTGTGCAGCTCTTGGACGCTAGGCCTCAATTGCAGGCTGACGTAGTCAAACCCCGACGGCAAAACCGCCAAGAAGGTTTCTACCAGAATGCTTCGTTTGTCATCGTTTTGGTGGTTGGGGCTGCCCCTCCAAACCAGGCCAATGCGTTTGTTGCGCTTGGCTCCCAGCCGCTCACTCCAGTGGTGCAACTGTTCGGGCGGCACAACCAGGTATTTTCCCGGGCTCGGAATCGTGTTCAGGGTGGTGCCAAAGTGCAGCGGCAGGCTCATGAGCAGCACCCGGTAGTCGGCTGCGGCGGTGGATGCGGCGCTGGGCTCGCCTCTGAGCAAGGTAGCTTCTACGCCTTCTACGGTTTGCATCAGGGCCGCCAGCGGCGAATCCACTTCAAACACCACCTTCGCACCCTGGGCCGCCAGAAGAGGGATGTAGCGGCAAAACTGGATCGTGTCGCCCAGCCCCTGTTCGCTTTGCACCAGAAGCGTTTTCCCCGCCAGAGATTGGCGGCCATCCCATACGGGCAAACTGTCAACGGGGCTTGCAGCCGTGGCCTGGTGGTTGACCCAGCGCCATTCGTAGAGCGGCCAGGCGGCGGCGTAATGGCCACCCAATAACAGGCAAACGGCCTTGTTCCAATGCACATCAGCCATGCCGGGCTCAAGCACCAAGGCCTGGTCAAAATGCGCAATGGCTTCGTCCAGGCGCCCCAGGTCCTGCAGCACATTGCCCCGGTTGAAAAAGGCTTGGGCGTAGCCGGGTTGCAGCGCGATGGCTTGGTCGTAACTGGCCAAGGCCTCCTCGTGTCGGTCCAACTGGCGCTGAAGGGTGCCCAGGTTCAGCCACGCTTGTGCCTGACTTGGGTCGAGCGCTATGGCCGTCTGAAAACTCGCCTCTGCCGCTTGCGGCTGCTTAAGCGCCTTGAGCGCCAGCCCTCGGTTGTTGTAGGCCTGTGCACACTTTGCATCTAGCGAAATGGCCAAGTCCAGGCATTCGAGGCTGGCCTGGTATTGCCCCAGGCCAAACATGGCCGAACCCACGTCCAGGTAGGCCAGCGCGCTTTGTGGCTTGGCTTCGATCGCGCGGCAGCCATAGTCCACGGCCAAAGCGTAGTCTTTTGATTGTGCGGCGATCCAGCCCAGACGCTGCAGACAATCAAAGTGGGCCGGATGCCGTTGCAGCAGTTCCGCATACAGGGCCTGGGCCGGCTGCAGTTGCCCCTGCTGCAAAAGCGATGCTGCCTGGTCAAACAGGTGCTGGTCCAGCGCCAAGGCTGGCTGCAGCCCACCTGGGTCGGGGGCCTGGCGCGGTGCTTGTTCCATGGTGACTCCGGCTTGTCAGTGGTGGATCTGCATTGCAGTATTGCGCATGCGGGCCACCGTGCTGGGCCTCAACCCAATTTTTGCTTGAGCATGTCGTTGACCTGCGCCGGGTTGGCCTTGCCTTTGCTGGCCTTCATGGCCTGGCCGACCAGGGCGTTGAAGGCCTTGGCGTTGCCGGCCTTGTACTCTTCAACGTTCTTGGCGTTGGCGGCCAGCACCTCGTCGATGATGGCTTCAAGCGCGCTGCTGTCGTTCATCTGGCGCAGGCCTTTGGCGTCGATGATGGCGTCCACCTCGTCGCCGTCAGACCACAGCGCGTCAAACACCTGTTTGGCTGCGTTGTTGGAAATCGTGCCGTCAGCGATGCGGCCAATCAGGGCGGCGAGTTGCGTGCTGCTCACCGGCAGCTGCGCAAACGCCAGCTCGCCGCTGTTCAGCCGCCGCGACACCTCGCCCATGATCCAGTTGCTGGCCAGCTTGGGCTGACCACAGGCCTTGGCCGTGGCTTCAAAATAAGCTGCCATCGCCATGCTTTGCGTGAGTGTGGCCGCGTCATATTCCGGCAGCCCATAGTCGGCACAAAAGCGCGCCGCCATCACCCACGGCAACTCCACCATCTCCGAGCGCACGCGCTCCACCCAGTCGCGGCCAATCACCAGCGGGGGCAGGTCGGGGTCGGGGAAGTAGCGGTAATCGGCGGCGTCTTCCTTGGTGCGCATGGCGCGGGTCTCGCCGGTGTCGGGGTTGAACAGCACCGTGGCTTGCTGAATCTCGCGGCCGTCCTCGATCTCTTCAATCTGCCAGCGCACCTCGTAGTCAATCGCCTGCTGCATGAACTTGAAGCTGTTCAAGTTCTTAATCTCGCGCCGCGTGCCCAAAGCCGCACCGGGCTTGCGCACCGACACATTGGCGTCACAGCGGAAGCTTCCCTCTTGCATGTTGCCGTCGCAAATGCCAATCCAGGTGACGATCTCGTGCAGCTTTTTGGCATAGGCCACGGCCTCGTCGCTGCTTCGCATATCGGGCTCGGTGACGATCTCTAGGAGCGGCGTTCCCGCGCGGTTCAGGTCAATGCCTGACTGGCCAATAAAGTCTTCGTGCAACGACTTGCCCGCGTCTTCTTCCAGGTGCGCGCGCACCAGGCGCACGGTCTTTTTTTCGTCGCCCAGCATGAACGCTACCTCGCCACCCTGCACCACCGGAATCTCAAACTGGCTGATCTGGTAGCCCTTGGGCAGGTCGGGGTAGAAGTAGTTTTTGCGCGCGAACACGCTGCGCTCGGCAATGTGCGAACCCAGCGCCAGGCCCAGCTCAATCGCGCGCTCCACGGCGCCCAGGTTCATTACCGGCAGCGTGCCGGGCAGCGCCAGGTCCACGGCGCAGGCCTGGGTGTTGGGCTCGGCGCCAAAGGCGGTGGGCGCGCGGCTGAAGATCTTGCTTTGGGTGGATAGTTGGGCGTGGGTCTCAAAGCCGATCACGACCTCGTAGCCCTGAACCAGTTTGGCGCTCATGCTGCGGCTCCCGCTTGTTGTTTGTGGTGGTCCGTGGCCAATTGAAACTGGTGCGCCACGTTAAGCAGCTTGGCCTCTTGCAGGTAGTTGCCAATGAGCTGCAGCCCTACCGGCATGCCGCCTTCGCCCAGGCCCACGGGCAGGCTCATGCAGGGCAAACCGGCCAGTGACGCGGGCAGGGTAAAGATGTCGGCCAGGTAGCTGGCCACCGGGTCGTCGGCCTTGTCGCCGAGCTTCCAGGCGGTGGTGGGGGCGACCGGGCCAGCAATCACGTCGCAGCTCGCAAACGCACTTTGAAAATCGTCGGCAATCATGCGGCGGATTTTTTGCGCTTGCAGGTAGTAGGCATCGTAGTAGCCGTGCGAGAGCACATAGGCGCCGGTCATGATGCGGCGTTTGACCTCTTGGCCAAAGCCCTCGGCGCGGGTCTTTTTGTACATATCGGTCAGGTCGGCAAAGTCGGCGGCGCGGTGGCCGAACTTGACGCCGTCAAAACGGCTGAGGTTGGAGCTAGCTTCGGCGCAGGCGACGATGTAGTAGACGGGAATGGCTAATTCGGGTTTGTCCAAATCAACGCGAACCACTTTTGCGCCCAACGCGACCAGCGCTTTCAGCGCGGCGTTGATGCTTGGCCAAGTTTCCCGCTGCTGTAAGTGCGATGGGGCAGGGGTCATGCCTTCAAGCCAAGCGGTTTCTTCGCCGGAGCCGCCCCACCATTGCTGGGGAATTCCGATGGTCAAAGGTCCGCCATCTTTGCCTGCCCGTGCCAGGGGGCGCAATAAATTTCGAGAAAAGTCTTCTGCCGCCACATCCAGCGAAGTCGAATCACGGTCCAGATCGGGCCCACACATGGCGCTGAGCAGCAGCGCGCAATCTTCGGCAGAGCGTGCCATGGGCCCGGCCTGGTCCAGGCTGGAGGCGTAGGCCACCATGCCATAGCGGCTGGCGCGGCCATAGGTCGGTTTGATGCCGGTGATACCGCAAAATGCGGCGGGTTGGCGGATGGAGCCGCCGGTGTCGGTGCCGGTGGCTGCAGGGGTGAGGCGCGCGGCCACGGCAGCGGCGCTGCCGCCCGACGATCCGCCGGGCACATGCGCCGTGTTCCAGGGGTTGCTCACGGGCCCGAAGGCCGAGTTTTCGTTGGCAGAGCCCATAGCGAACTCGTCGCAATTGAGCTTGCCCAAAGTCACCATGCCGGCCTGGCGCAGACGCGCGACCACGGTGGCGTCAAAGGGTGAGCGGTAGCCGGTCAGGATTTTCGAGCCGGCTGTGGTGCAAAAGTCTTTAGTCACAAAAACGTCTTTGTGGGCAACAGGCACACCTTCGAGCGGGCCGTCAGTGCCAGCCGCTAGCTTGGCGTCCGAGGCGCGGGCCTGGGCCAGTGTGACTTCGCTGTCGATGTCTAAAAACGCGTTGTGCGGGTTGCCGCCGGTGCGGGCCAGAAAGCGGGTGGCGACTTCTACGGCGCTGACCTGTTTGGTTTGGAGCAGGGCGGCGAGTTCGGCCACGCCCAGGTGGTGCAGTTCGGTCATGGCTTATTCGATCACTTTGGGAACCAGAAACAGGCCGCGCTCGACCGCTGGGGCGCTGCGCTGGTTGGCTTCACGGTCGTTGTGCTCGCTGGCCAGGTCGGGGCGCAGGCGCAGGTGGATAGGCGGCATCGAAGGCATGGCGTCCAGCGGGTGGGCCATGGGCAGCACGCCGGTGGTGTCAACCTGGCTGATTTGGGTGACGATGTCGAAGAAAGCGTTGATTTGGCCTTGCATGCGCGCACTTTCGTCGGCTTGCAGTTCGAGCCGCGCCAAGTTGGCGATGCGGGCGATGTCGGTGGGTGTAAGGGACATGGTGCGTCGGGTTTTGCCGGTCAATAGCCGGTAATTTGCAGATAATTTGCAGTTAAGGCCAGAGCCAGCGCAAGCGCCGCCCAGGGCCAATTTACAGGGTATGGGGTATTATCCTGCCTTTGGCCGGCACCGCTTTAGTGCATATTGCATCCCGCCCCCCACACCTTTTTTCACCTATCACACCAAGGCGACGTAGAGCGCAATCGCTCTGCGGCCCCTTAGAGGATCTGCAATGTTTGGCGCTTTCACCCGTTATTTTTCCACCGACCTGGCCATCGACCTGGGCACGGCCAACACCTTGATTTTTGTGCGCGACAAGGGCATTGTGCTTGACGAGCCCTCCGTAGTCGCTATTCGCCACGAAGGCGGCCCGCAAGGCAAAAAATCCATTCAGGCCGTGGGCAAAGAAGCCAAGGCCATGCTGGGCAAGGTGCCCGGCAACATCGAAGCCATTCGCCCCATGAAAGACGGCGTGATCGCCGACTTCACCGTCACCGAGCAAATGCTCAAGCAGTTCATCAAGATGGTGCATCCGCGCAGCGTCTTTCGCCCCAGCCCGCGCATCATCATTTGCGTGCCTTGCGGCTCGACCCAGGTCGAGCGCCGCGCCATTCGTGAATCGGCCCTGGGCGCTGGCGCTAGTGACGTGTTTTTGATCGAAGAGCCCATGGCAGCAGCCATTGGCGCCGGTTTGCCGGTATCTGAGGCCTGCGGCTCCATGGTGGTTGATATTGGTGGAGGCACCACCGAAGTGGGCGTGATCTCGCTGGGCGGCATGGTCTACAAGGGCAGCGTGCGCGTGGGCGGCGACAAGTTTGACGAGGCCATCATCAACTACATCCGCCGCAACTACGGCATGCTTATTGGCGAGCCCACGGCCGAGGCCATCAAGAAAAAAATCGGTTCGGCCTTTCCTGGCTCTGAAGTGAAAGAGATGGAAGTGCGCGGACGCAATATGTCCGAAGGCGTGCCCCGCAGCTTCACGATTTCTAGCAACGAAATCTTAGAAGCCCTCACCGATCCGCTCAACAACATCGTCTCCGCTGTCAAAAACGCCCTGGAACATACCCCGCCCGAGCTCGGCGCCGACATTGCCGACCGCGGCATGATGCTTACCGGTGGTGGCGCGCTCTTGCGTGACCTGGACCGCCTGCTGGCCGAAGAAACCGGCCTGCCGGTGCTGGTGGCCGAAGACCCGCTGACTTGCGTGGTGCGCGGCTGCGGCATTGCGCTGGAGCAGATGGAGCGCCTGGGTTCGATCTTCACGAACGAATAAGCGTCCCGCACAGCGATGGCGCGCGCTACGCTGGGCCGGGAACCACCGGCTTTTTTCCGGCAAGGTCCCTCGGCCTTTTCCCGCTTTTTGGTGTTTAGCGCGCTGGCGCTGCTGGTCATGGTGGCCGATGCGCGCTTTCATGTCATGCAACCCCTGCGCACCGCGCTGTCAGTGCTGCTCTACCCAGTGCAATGGCTTGCCCTGCGGCCCTTGCTGTTGGTAGAAAGTGCCCAGTCCACCGTGAGTGCGCTCACCGGCAATGAAGCCGACATCAAGACCTTGCGCCAGCAACTGTCCACCCAGTCCCAGCGTGCCAACCTGACTGAGCAACTGCTGCTTGAAAACCGCCGCTTGCGCGAGCTGCTGGCGCTGCAACAGCGCCTGGAGCGCCCCGCGCTGGCAGCTCAGGTGCTGTATGACGCCGCCGATCCCTATACCCGCAGGGTGATTCTGAACAAGGGCGAAGTCCAGGGCATGCGCCTGGGCTCCCCTGTGGTCGACGAACTCGGCGTTTTGGGACAAGTGACGCGCTTGTTTCCCATGGTCAGCGAAGTGACCCTGGTCACCGACCGCGACCACGCCATCCCGGTGCAAAACGCCCGCACCGGTGCGCGCGGCGTAGCCTATGGCAACACATCGAACAACGCGGACGCGCTGGAACTGCGCTTTATGGCCGCCAATGCGGACGTGGCCGTGGGCGATTTGCTGACCACCAGCGGCGTGGACGGCGTGTATCCGCCAGGCTTGCCCGTGGCGCGAATTGAAAAAGTGGAGCGCCGCACCGATGCGGTGTTTGCCCGCATTTACTGCGTGCCTTTGGCGCTGGTGGCTGGGGCGTCGCAGGTGCTGGTGCTGGCACCCGTGGGTCTGGAGGCGCCAGCGCGTCCGGAGCCCGTGCCTGAGATCAAGCCCGCCAGAAACGGAGGCCGCCGATGATCATGCGCCCCGGCCAACGCCTGCTGATGCCGGTCAACCCGGGCTTCGTCTGGCTCACGCTCGTGTTGGCCTTGCTGGCCCATATGGTGGCAAACATGTTGATGTGGGGTCGCGCCGCCTGGGCGCCTGACCTCTTGTCCATCGTGCTGGTGTTTTGGACTGTGCACCATACGCGAAGGGTTGGTATGGCGGTGGCTTTTGTGGCGGGCTTGCTGGTGGACGTGCACCAAGCCGGCCTGCTGGGCCAGCATGCGCTGGCCTATGTGGTGCTGACTTACCTGGCGATCATGGTGCACCGGCGCCTGCGCTGGTTTAGCGTCATGGACCAGGCCCTGCAGGTGTTTCCGCTGTTTGCGCTGGCGCACGCGGTGCAAGTGCTGCTCAGTCTGATAGTGGGCGGCGGCTTGCCCGGCTGGTGGGTGTTACTCGCACCCGTGGCCGAGGCGCTGCTGTGGCCGCCCGTGAGCCTGCTGCTGCTCGCGCCGCAGCGCCGCGCACCCGACCCGGACGAAAACCGTCCGCTCTAGCCGCAACAAGCCCATGGAACTGCGCAACGTAGAAGCGGACCTGTCCCGGTTTAGGACCCGCATCTTTGTGTTCACCGTGCTGGTGCTGGTGTGCTTTTTTTTGCTGCTGTGCCGCTTGGTGTACTTGCAGGTCTGGCGCCACGATGATTTGCGCGCCCAGGCCGAGAGCAACCGCACCGCCATCGTACCCATCGTGCCCAACCGGGGTCTGATTGAAGACCGCAATGGCATCGTGCTGGCGAGCAACTATTCCGCCTACACCCTGGAGATCACGCCGTCCAAAGCCGGGCCGCTGGAGTCCACCATCGACGCCTTGGCTGAACTGGTGGAGATTAGCGCGCGGGACCGGCGCCGCTTCAAGAAGTTGATGGACGAGTCCAAAAGCTTTGAGTCCCTGCCCATTCGCAACCGCCTGAGCGATGCCGAGGTGGCGCGCTTTGCGGCGCAGCGCTTTCGCTTTCCTGGCGTAGAGATCAAGGCGCGCCTGTTTCGCAACTACCCTTATGGGGAACTCGCCAGCCATGTGATTGGCTACATCGGGCGCATCAATACCAGCGAAAAAGAAGCTATTGAAAATGATGAGGACCAAGCCAACTACCGGGGCACGGAATACATCGGAAAACTCGGCGTAGAGCAAAGCTTTGAGCGCAAGCTTCACGGCATTACTGGCGTGGAGCATATTGAGACCTCGGCCGGCGGGCGCGCCATGCGCAGGCTCTCCAGCAGCCCGGCCACGTCGGGCGACACGGTGGCGCTGACGATTGATATCAAGCTGCAGTATCTGGTGGAGCAGATGTTTGGCCAACGCCGGGGCGCCCTGGTGGCGCTCGACCCCAAGACCGGCGAAGTGCTGGCCTTTGTCAGCAAGCCGACCTTTGACTCCAACCTGTTTGTCGAAGGCATTGACCAGGAAAACTGGCAGATGCTCAATGAGTCGCCAGACCGCCCACTGCTCAACCGCGCGCTGCGTGGCACCTACCCGCCGGGCTCGACCTACAAGCCCTTTTTGGCGCTGGCAGCGCTCGAGACCGGCACGCGCAACGCGTCCACGCTGATCAACGACCCGGGCTTTTATATGTTTGGCGGCCACCGCTTTGGCAGCCCCGAGAACGAGCGCGGCGGGGTGATGGACATGCGTCGCGCCATTGTGGAGTCCAGCAACGCCTACTTTTATTCGCTGGCCAACGAGCTGGGCGTGGATGTCATGCACGATTTCATGAAGCCCTTGGGCTTTGGCCAGATCACCGGCATTGACGTTCTGGGCGAGGTGCGCGGCGTCTTGCCCAGCCAGGAATGGAAGCGCAACTACTACAAGCGCGCGGAACAGAAAAAATGGTACGCCGGCGAGACCATTTCGCTAGGCATTGGCCAGGGCTACAACAGCTTTACCATGCTGCAACTCGCCCAAGCCACCGCCACCGTGGCCAACCAAGGCATCAAACACCAACCGCGTCTTGTGACGTCTACCCAAGACGCCAGCACCCACGCCCGCGCCTCGCTGGTGGCCCCGCCTGGGCAAGACCTGCGCCTCAAGCCCGAAAACATTGCTGTCATCGTGCAAGCCATGGTGGGCGTGACGCAAGAAGGCACATCGACCCGCGTGTTTGCCGGTGCGCCCTACCTGAGCGGCGGCAAGACCGGCACCGCCCAAGCGGTGAGTCTGGCAAAGAACGAGAAATACAACGCCGCTCGCATGGAGGAGCGTCTGCGCGACCATTCGCTCTACATCGCCTTTGCACCCGCGCAAGACCCGCAGGTGGCGCTGGCAGTGATTGTGGAGAACGCTGGCTTTGGCGCCGCATCGGCCGCGCCCATTGCCCGGCGCGTGTTTGACTACTGGCTGCTGCAGCAATACCCCAGCGCAGAAGACCTGGTCGCCGTCAGCAAGGGCCAGGCCGCCGCACCCATCGGCACGTCCCGCAAGGTCGCCGATATGGCGTGGCCGCCGCCGGAACTGGCCAGGCCCTGAGGGTGGCGCGGTGATAGCCTGGCGTCAGCGCAAAAACGCGTCCCACCCGGTCTTCAAAATCAGGGCGCTTACCACCACCAAAAAGCCGATGCGCACAAAGCCAGTGCCGTGTTTGAGCGCCAGGTGCGTGCCCGCCAGACTGCCGACCATATTGGCCAGCGCCATGGCCAGCACAAAGTGCCACCAGACATGGCCGGTGAGCGCAAACAGCGTGAGCGCGGCCAGGTTGCTGGCGGTGTTGAGCAGTTTGGCGCTGGCCGAGGCGTGCAGAAAATCGTAGCCCGCCACGCGCACCAGCAAAAACACAAAAAAGCTGCCGGTACCTGGGCCGAAAAACCCGTCGTAAAAGCCAATGCCCGCGCCAATGGCGCACAAGACCCAGGTTTCGGCCCGCCCGCTAAAGCGCGGCGCATGGTCGCGCCCCAGTTCTTTTTTTGCCAGCGTGTAAATCAGCAAGAGCACCAGCAATAGGGGCAGCGCCTTGCGCAGGTAATTCGGGCTGATTTGCGTGACCAGCCAGGCCCCGGCCAAACTCGCCACCAGCGCTGCCACGGCAGCGGGCGCCAGCGCGCGCCAGGGCAGCGTCACCTTGCGGCTGTACTGCCAGGTGGCCAGACCAGTGCCCCAGACGGACGCGCCCTTGTTGGTGCCAAACAGGGTGGCGGGTGCGGCGCTGGGAAAGGTGGCAAACAGCGCAGGCATCAAGATCAGCCCGCCGCCGCCGACGATGGAATCGACAAAACCGGCCAGCAGCGAGGCCAGCGTTACAACAAAAAGGTCCATGGGGGAGGGGCCGTTTCCAAAATAAAAAAGCACTGGGGTTTCCAGTGCTTTTTACCCTTTTTTTGCAAAGGTGTGAGTCATTGCGGTGCAATGCTTTTTATCTCCTCGGCATCGTCTTTCGCTCCGGGCGGGCCCTTCGCTTTTCGCAGTTGCATGCCCTAAGGACATGCGTGTAAATATAAGGTAAAGCTCGGGTGCACAGTATTAGTGCTTACCCGCACCGAAACTGCACGCAGGCTTACTGGCACGCGTCTTCCACAATCCACTGCGCGGCTTTCTCGGCAATCATCAGCGTGGGCGAGTTGGTGTTACCGCTGGTAATCAGCGGCATCACGCCGGCGTCCACCACGCGCAGGCCGGCCACGCCATGCACGCGCAGGCGCGCGTCCACCACCGCCATCGGGTTGTCGGCCTTGCCCATTTGGGTGGTGCCTACGGGGTGGAAGATGGTGCTGGCAATGTCACCGGCGAGCTTGGCGAGTTCTTCATCACTTTGGAACTGCACGCCGGGCTTGTATTCCTGCGGCAAATAGGCGGCAAGTGCGCTTTGCGCCAGGATACGGCGTGTCACCCGTAATGAATCGGCCGCCACCTTGCGGTCGGCGTCGGTGCTCAGGTAGTTGGGCGCAATCGCCGGGGCGTCCTGAAAGTTGGCCGTTTTGATGTGCACCGTGCCGCGGCTGGTGGGGTTGAGGTTGCACACGCTGGCGGTGATGGCGTCAAAGCTATGCAGCGGCGAGCCAAAGGCATCCAGGCTCAGGGGCTGCACGTGGTATTCCAGGTTGGGGTAGGGCTGGGCTGGGTCGCTGCGGGTAAAGGCGCCCAACTGGCTGGGCGCCATGCTCATGGGGCCGCTGCGCTTGAAAGCGTATTCCAGCCCGATGCGCGCCTTGCCCCACAGGCTGCTGGCCATGGTGTTGAGCGTGGGCGTGTTTTGCACCTTGAACACGGCGCGGATTTGCAAATGGTCTTGCAGGTTGTTGCCTACGCCGGCCAGGTCTTTGACCACCGCCACGCCCTTGGCGTGCAGCAGCTCGGCCGGGCCCAGACCTGAGAGCTGCAGCAGCTGTGGCGTGGCCACGGCGCCAGCGCTCAAGATCACTTCCCGGCGCGCGGTCACGGTCACCATCGCATGGCCGTTCCACACTTGCACGCCGGTGCAGCGCAGCGGCTCGCTGCCCGTGCCGCCGGTGAGTACCAGTTTGGACGCTTGCGCGCTGGTCCACAACTCAAAGTTGGGCCGGCCGTAGCAGGTGGGGCGCAAAAAGGCCTTGGCGGTGTTCCAGCGCCAGCCCTTCTTTTGGTTGACCTCGAAATAGCCCACGCCCTCGTTGTCGCCGGTGTTGAAGTCGTCGGTGGCCGGAATGCCGGCCTGCTCGGCGGCTTTGGCAAAGGCTTCGAGCACGTCCCAGCGCAGGCGCTGCTTGTCCACGCGCCATTCGCCCCCGGCGTTGCGGTGGCGCAGCACTTCGCGGTAAGGGGTGCTGGCGTCTTGCATCAGCTCAGGCGCGGTGCCGCGCGCGCCGTGCAGGGCGCTGGCACCTTTGTGGTGGTCTTCGTGCAGTTTGAAGTAGGGCAGGCTGCTGTTCCAGCTCCAGCTCTCGTCGCCCAGCAGCTGCGCCCAGCCGTCGTAGTCGCGCGCCTGGCCGCGCATGTAAATCATGCCGTTGATACTGCTGCAGCCACCCAGTGTTTTGCCGCGCGGGTACATCAGGCTGCGGCCGTTGAGCCCGGGCTCGGGCTCGGTTTTGAACAGCCAGTCGGTGCGTGGGTTGCCAATGCAATACAGGTAGCCCACCGGAATATGGATCCAGTGGTAGTCGTCGCGCCGCCCGGCCTCAATCAGCAGCACGCGTTTGGACGCGTCGGCGCTCAGGCGGTTGGCCAACAGGCAGCCGGCGGTGCCGGCGCCTACGATGATGTAGTCAAAAGTGGTGTCGCTCATGTGTTTTATTGTCCGGCCCAGACCGGTTTGCGTTTTTCTTGGAATGCTTTTTGGCCCTCGCGCGCGTCGTCGGTCAGGGTGAACAGCGCAATCTGGCTCTCGGTAAACGCCATGGATTCTTCAAACGCCATGGCCTCCACCTTTTTCATGGTGTACAAGCCGCGGCGCACGGCTGCCGGAGATTTGTCGAGCATGCGCGCCAGCAGCCAGGCCAGCTTGGCGTCCACGTCTTCGTCTGCGTAATTGACCAAACCGTATCCCAGCGCCTGCGCGCTGGTGATGGGCTCGCCGGTAATGCACATTTCCACCAGCGTGCGCCGGGGAATCAGGTGCTGCAAGACGCTGAGAACCTGGGCCGGAAACACGCCCACCTTCACCTCGGGCAGGCCAAACACCGCGTGGCTGCTGGCCACCGCCAGATCACACATGGCGAGCAAGCCCATGCCCCCGGCCATGCAGGCGCCGTTGACGCGCGCAATCAGCGGCACGTAGCTGGACTTGGCCACGCGCAGCAGCTGCGCCAGGTGGCCGTGGGGTTCGGAATAGTCGGTGGTAAAGGCCTGGGCGTTTTGCAAATCGGCCCCCGCACAAAAGGCCTTGCTGCCCGCGCCGGTGAGCACAATGGCGCGCACGCTACGGTCGCTCTGCGCCTGGGTAATGGCTTGCGCCAGACCTGCGAGCACGCCGTGGCTCATGGCGTTGCGCCGCTCTTCGCGGGTGATGGTGAGCCACAGCACCGGGCCGCGCAGTTCTGCCGTCAGGTCGGTACTAGAGAGATAGGGCATGGCGTCAGGCATGGCAGGCTTTCAAAAAAAGGGGCAAAGGCGGTGCGCAGCAGCGTCAATGCGCCAGCACCGGGAACAGCTTGGTCAGGCCGTCGGACATCACCTCGACCGCCAGCGCGGCCAGGATCAGGCCCATCAGGCGCGTCATCACGTTGATGCCGGTTTTGCCCAGCACGCGGGCAATGGGTTGTGCCAGCGAAAAACACAGGGCCGTGGCCAGCGCCACCACCACGCCATAGCCCACCAGCGTGCCCATTTGCAGCACGGTTTTGGCCTTGTCGGCGTAAATCACCACGGTGGACATGGTGGCCGGACCGGTGAGCAGCGGAATGGTCAGCGGCACCACCGCAATGCTGGCGCCCATGGCGGCTTTTTCCACGCCGTCTTCGAGTTCGTGTGAACTAGTTTTGGCCTCAGCTGGCTGGGCATTGAGCATATTGAGCGCGCTGGTTAACAGTAGCATGCCCCCGCCGACCTGAAAGCTGGCCAGCGAAATACCAAAAAATTCGAGAATCTGCAGCCCCGCCAGGGCGCTGATGGCGATCACCACAAAGGCGCTAAACGATGACACCTGGATGGTGTTGCGCCGCTGCGCCGCCGTGAAATTCTGTGTGTAGTGGATGAAAAACGGCACGATGGCCAGCGGGTTGACGATGGCCAGCAAGGTCACCAGCGGTTTGAGGTCCATGGAGCTTCCAAATCGGGCCTGCGGCCCTGGGCTGGGCATGGTACCTCAGCGCCCTCCGCTGACATCCAGCAATGTGCCCGTGGTGTAGCTCGAATGAGGGCCCAGCAACCATACGATGGCCTGGGCCACCTCGTCGGCACTGCCCGGGCGTTGCATGGGAACCTGCGCCCCCAGCAAGCGCGCGCGGTCGGGTTCGCCCCCCGAGGCGTGGATCTCGGTGTCAATAATGCCCGGACGCACCGCATTGACGCGGATGCCCTCGGCCGCCACTTCCTTGGACAGACCCACCGTGAAGGTATCAACAGCACCCTTGCTCGCGGCATAGTCCACATACTGGCCGGGGCTGCCCAGGCGCGATGCCGCGCTCGACACGTTGACGATGCTGCCGCCGCGCCCGCCATGGCGCGTGCTCATGCGCAGCACCGCCTCGCGGGCGCACAAAAAGCTGCCCAGCACATTGGTGTCAAACATGCGGCGCAGGCGCGCCACGCTCATGGCGTCAACCCGGCTGGCCACATCGACCACGCCTGCGTTGTTGACCAGCGCGTCGAGCCGCCCCCAAGTGGCGTCTATCGCTGAGAACATCGCCAGCACACTGTCTTCTTGCGCCACGTCGGCTTGTATTGCCAGCGCCTGCCCGCCCAACACCTCAATCGCCCGCACCACCGACTGGGCCGCCTGGCCGTCAGTCTGAAAGCTCAGCGCCACAGCGTAGCCTGCGCGCGCCGCAGCCAGCGCGGTGGCCGCGCCAATGCCGCGTGAGCCACCCGTGATGAGAACGACAGGGCAATCCATGGGCTTGGCTCCTAAAGGTTGAGGTAGTGTTTGCGCCAAAAAAAGCCCATGAGCGCGGCGGCGATCAGCGCCATGCCGCCCATGGCCCACCAGAACCCGTAGGCCAGGTGCAGCACCGGCATGAACTCAAAGTTCATGCCAAAAATACCGGCCAGCAGGTTCAGCGGCAAAAACACGGCGGTCAGCGCGGTCAGGGTGCGCATGATGTCGTTGGTGCGGTGGCTTTGCGCGCTGAAGTGCATTTGCACCGCTGTTTCCGCGTTTTGTTCCAGGCGGCGCACATGGCGCACTACCCGCTCAATGTGCTCGAGCACGTCGCGGCTGCGCACTTGCAGCAGCTCGCGCTCGCGCAGGGCGGCGTCGCCCTGCGGGTCGGGCCAGGTCTTGAGCGCCTCAATCCAGTCCTGGATGCTGGCGCGCTGGTCTTCGCACACCTCGTCGAGCTGGTGCAGCGCCAGACGTGCGTCCAGCAGCGACGCCCAGTTGTTGAAACGGGTTTTGGGGTTGAGCAGCTGTGCCTGCCAGTGGTCAAGCTGGTGCGTGAGTTCGCGGCGCAAGGCCAGGTAGCCATCGACCATGTGGTTGACAACGCGAAGCATCAGGTCGGCCGAACCGGTGGGCGTATGCGCGCCTGCCGCGTGGGCCTTGGTACTCGCGTTTTGCAGCAGCTTGGCCGCATAGCCTTCGCGTACCGCGCAGTCGGCGGGGTGAACGGTCAGCAACACCCGGTCCATCACGGCAAAGCCCACCGGACTGGTGTCAATGCGCCGCAGGATCGGCGGCCCGCTGCGCTTGGTCTGGTGTGCATTTGCTGTGTCAGCCCCGCCGCCTGTGGGCCCCGCCGCCAGGCGGCGAAATACCAGCAGGTCGTATTCCGAGGTGTAGTCGTAATGCGAAGGCAGCTGCGTGTTGAGCAGATCCGTCACATGCAGGTCCAGCACTTGCAGGCCGCACAGGGCTTGCAAGGCGGCTTGCAGCGGCGCTAAATGGGCCTCAAATTCGGCGCGTTCGCAGGCGATCCAGACAAAGCCTTGGGGCGGCAGGCCGCCGTCTTGCAGGCTTTGCAGTGAACTGCTTTCTTGTACGGCATCGCCCTGGAGGGCAAATATTCGCATCGACAAGCTCCTTGGCCCCAGCGTGTTGCCGGGCCGGGGGTGATCAGGCCTTGAGCGCGCGCGCCGCGTCGAGTGCGAAATAGGTCAGCACGCCGTCGGCACCCGCGCGCTTGAAGGCCAGCAGGCTCTCGAGCATCACCGCGTCGTGGTCCAGCCAGCCGTTTTGCGCTGCGGCCTTGAGCATGGCGTATTCGCCCGACACCTGGTAGGCAAAGGTGGGTACCTTGAACTCGTCCTTCACGCGGCGCACCACGTCCAGGTAGGGCATGCCGGGTTTGACCATCACCATGTCCGCGCCCTCAGCAATGTCCATGGCCACTTCGCGCAGCGCCTCGTCGGTGTTGGCCGGGTCCATCTGGTAGACCTTTTTGTTGCCCTTGCCCAGGTTGCCCGCCGAACCCACGGCATCGCGAAAAGGGCCATAAAACGCGCTGGCGTACTTGGCGCTGTAGGCCATGATGCGGGTGTGCACCAGCCCTTGTGCTTCCAGCGCCTGGCGGATGGCGCCAATGCGTCCGTCCATCATGTCGCTGGGCGCCACGATGTCCACCCCGGCGCGCGCCTGGGTCAGCGCCTGCTGCACCAGCACAGCGGTGGTCTCGTCGTTCAGGATGTAGCCCTCGGTGCCGGGGCGGGTGTCGGGCAGGCCGTCCTGGCCGTGGGTGGTAAACGGGTCTAAGGCCACATCGGTCATGACGCCGAGCTGAGGAAACTCTTTTTTCAGCGCCCGCACGATGCGTGGAATCAGACCGTCGGGGTTGAGCGCCTCAGAGCCGTCATAGGTTTTGAGCGACGAGTCAATCACCGGAAACAGCGCCATCACCGGAATTTCCAGCTTGGCGCAGGCCTCGGCCACGGGCAACAACAGGTCCAGGCTCAGGCGTTCGACCCCCGGCATGGAGGCGATGGGTACGCGCTGGCCCTGGCCCTCGACCACGAAGACCGGGTAGATCAGGTCGTGGGCGGTAAGTGAGTTTTCGCGCACCAGGTTGCGGGTGAAGGTGTCACGGCGCAGACGACGCGGGCGGCCAAGGGGGAAGGGTGCAGGAGCGATCATGGTCAAAATTGTGCCTGACTTTTGGCCGCTTGCGGCGATGTTTCGGTGAAACGGCCAGCAGCACGCCATCGACAAAGAACTAATGAATTAACCGTTTCAAGCAAAAACGTATCATTTTTGCAAACAAAAATATTTTTTTGTCATATTTGTTGAAATTCTGATATTCTTGAGGCTGGATGCCTCGGTGTCCCCCGCTTTTCCTCCCTGAGCGGGGCCTTGATGTGTGACAGCAAATAGGCTTAATACCCCGGCCCACGTGCTGGGGTTTTTTTTGCCCGCGCCCTAGCTGTGCCCGGGATGGCGCACCGCGCCGGCAGCCTGCGACTACACTTTGCCCATGCTCTGGGTCAAATCTTTCCACATCGTTTTTGTTGCCAGCTGGTTTGCCGGTTTGTTTTACCTGCCGCGCATCTTTGTCAACCTGGCGATGGTGGAACCCGGCTCGGTGGCCGAGCGCGCGCGCCTCTTGCTGATGGCGCGCAAGCTGCTGCGCTTTAGCAACTTGCTGGCAGTGCCTGCTGTGTGTCTGGGTTTGACGCTGTGGCTTTGGTATGGCATTGGCCTGGGCCCGGGCAACGGCTGGATGCACGCCAAGTTGGGCGTGGTGCTGCTGGCACTGGGCTACCACCATTCCTGCGCCCGCATCCTGCGCAAATTCGAGGCCGATGCCATGCACCGCAGCCACGTCTGGTTCCGTTGGTTCAATGAAGCGCCGGTGCTGATGCTGGTGGCCAGCGTGGTACTGGTGGTGCTCAAACCTTTCTAGCCGCCGCCCGGCCATGCGCAAGTCCGCTGCCTGGCCCGTCACCTGGATGTACGTCGCCCTGGTGGTGTACGCCAGTCTTTATCCCTTTGCCAATTGGCGCGACCAGGGCATTGCGCCGTGGTCTTTTCTGTGGGCGCCGCTGCCGCGCTACTGGTCGGGTTTTGATGTAGCGCTCAATCTGGTGGGTTACATGCCATTGGGCGCCTTGCTGGTCTTGCTGATTCTGCGCGGGACCCGGCGCAGCGCACCGGTGCTGGGCGCCATGCTGTTCGCAGCCGCGCTCTCGCTGCTGATGGAAGGCCTGCAAAGCTACTTGCCCCAGCGCGTGGCCTCGCGCGAGGATTGGCTGCTCAACACCGCTGGAGCCCTTCTCGGCGCGCTGCTGGCGCTTGCGCTGGCGCGCGCGGGTTGGCTGGCCTGGTGGGACGCGTGGCAGCGGCGCTGGCTGGCGCCCCAGTCCCGCGGCGTGCTGGCGCTGCTGCTGGCCTGGCCGGCCGCCTTGCTGTTTCCGGCGGCGGTGCCGTTTGGCATGGGCCAGGTCTGGAACCGTTTGGCCGACGCCGTGGATGCGCTGCTGGCCTGGGGCGCGCTGGTGCCGGGGCCTGCGCCAGTGGCGGTAAGCGCGGCACTGGCGCCGAGTTCGGAGCTTGCCTGTGTGGCGCTGGGCCTCTTGGTGCCGTGTCTGCTGGGATTTTGCGTGGTGCAGTCGGTGCGGCACCGGGTGGCGCTGGTGCTGCTGTTGCTGGCGGTTGGCTTTGCTGCGACCGGCTTGTCGGCGGCTTTAAGCTGGGGTCCCGGGCACACCTGGGCCTGGCTCAATCCCACCTCCGGTGCGGGCGCTGCCTTGGCCTTGGTGCTGGCCCTGGCCCTGGCTTCGGTGCCTGCCCGGGTAAATGCCTCCTTGGCGCTGCTGGCCCTGGGTTTGAGCGTGGGCTTGCTCAACCAGGCGCCCGACAGCCCGTATTTCGCCCAAACCCTGCATGCCTGGGAACAGGGCCGCTTTATCCGCTTCCACGGATTTGCCCAATGGCTGGGTTGGGCTTGGCCTTATGCCGCCATGGGTGTGGCGCTGGCGCACATCGCCCGGCGCGGCCAGCGCAACTAAAATTGTGCGCATGACCGATGCCCTTCCCCCAAACGCAGCCGAAAAACCCTATTTCGAGCGGCATATTTTTTTCTGCCTCAATGAGCGCAAAAACGGCGAAGACTGCTGCGCCCAGCACCAAGCCCAAGCTGGCTTTGACCGCTGCAAATTGTTGGTGCGCCAGGCCGGCATCTCCGGCCCCGGCCAGGTACGCGTCAACAAGGCCGGTTGCCTGGACCGCTGCGCCGCTGGCCCGGTGGCCGTGGTGTACCCGGAAGGCGTCTGGTACACCTATGTGGATGTGTCCGACATTGATGAAATCGTCAACGCGCACCTGATCGGTGGCCAGGTGGTGGAGCGCCTCGTGGTGCCACCCCACCTGGGGCACTGAACAGGAATGAATCCGCGTACCGCTAAAACCACGATTCCGGGCCCGACCGGGGCCCTGGAGCTCCTGATAGACGCGCCAGACTTGCCCCCAGGCCAGGCGCCACGTGGCGTGGCGGTGATCGCGCATCCGCACCCTCGGTTTGGCGGCACTATGGACAACAAGGTGGTGCAGACTTTGGCGCGCGCCTTTGTGCAGTGTGGTTGGCAGGCGGTGCGCTTCAATTTTCGGGGCGTGGGCGCCAGCCAGGGCAGCTACGACGAAGGCCGGGGTGAACTGCAGGACTTGCTGGCGGTGGTGGCGCACTGCGCGCCTGTGCATGGGTCAAATGAGTCTGGCGAACCGGGCGAACCGGGCGAACCGGGCGCATTGGCGCTGGCAGGCTTTTCTTTTGGCGCTTTTGTCACCAGCCACGCCGCCGCGCAGCTTGCTGCGGAGCGCCCGATTGCCAAGTTGGTGCTGGTAGGCACTGCTGCCAGCCGCTTTGCGGTGGCGCCCGTGCCGGCCGTTTTGCACCCGTGCACGCTGGTAATCCACGGCGAGCAGGACGACACCGTGCCGCTGGCCGATGTGCTGGCCTGGGCGCGGCCCCAAACGCTGCCGGTCACAGTGATTCCCGGAGTCGAGCACTTCTTTCACGGACAATTGCCGCTCTTGCGCGGCCTGGTGGCGCGGCATCTGGGCGCATCCTGATGGCCTGACGAGCGGCCTTTGCGCTCGGCGCGGGGCGTTTCAGCGGTGCGATACCGCCGTCCCGGCTAAACCAATTTCCCTTTTCCTCTCTCCTTTTACTTCTCCAAACTTCATTTATGCGTTCCTTGATTGCTTTTGTTCTGGCTGCCTGCTGCTTTGCCGCGTCTGCCCAAACCCCGCAGCCGCCCGAAATTGCGGCGCGTTCCTACCTGCTGCTTGACGTCACGGCGAACCAGATCCTGGCGTCCAAAGACATCGATTCGGCCATGGAACCCGCGTCGCTGACCAAGCTGATGTCCGCTTATTTGGTGTTTGATGCCCTGAAATCGAAAAAAATCAGCCTCACCCAGACCTTTGGCGTGAGCGAGCGGGCCTGGAAAATGCCGGGTTCGCGCATGTTCATTGACCCCAAGATGCAGGTTCCGGTGGAAGACCTGATCAAAGGCATGGTCGTGCAGTCGGGCAACGACGCCACCATGGCGTTGGCCGAAGGCGTGGGCGGCGACGTCGGCCATTTTGTGCAAATGATGAACAACCAGGCCCAAATGCTGGGCATGAAGTCCACCAGCTACAAAAACCCCGAAGGCCTGACCGAACCCGGCCACAGCACCACCGCGCGCGACCTGGCCACCCTGGCCAGCCGACTGATCGCCGATTTTCCTGAGTACACCGGCTACTACGCCATCAAAAAGTACCGCTACGCCGGCACGCCGGCGGCCAATGACAACAACCGCAACCTGCTACTGCTGCGCGACCCCACGGTGGACGGCCTGAAAACCGGCTACACCGAAGCCGCAGGCTATTGCTTGGTGGCCACCGCCAAGCGCGACTACCCCGGCCTGGCCGCAGCCGGAACCACGGGCGGCAGTCGGCGCCTTTTGTCCATTGTTTTGGGCACAGCCAACGAAAACGCCCGTGCCAACGAATCCCAAAAATTGCTCAACTGGGGCTACACCGCCTTTGAGCCCGTCAAATTGTTTGACGCCGGACAGGCGGTGCTGACCGCCAA
>CAMDHS010000009.1 GCA_945898115.1 Comamonas sp. lk | reverse complement strand
TCTGTCGACAGTAAATCTGCGGTAAACCCTGCGCCGCAGCGACCGGGCAATTCGGGTAATCCCGTATGATCGGGTGTGAATATACTTGTCAACATGCAAACCTTTCCCCGCGCCCTCGTCGAACTCAATCACCTGACCTGGGGTTATGGGGAGCGGGTCATCCTCGACGACGTCTCTTTGCAAGTACCGCGCGGCAAGGTCACGGCGCTGATGGGCGCCTCGGGTGGCGGCAAGACCACCATCCTGCGCCTGATTGGAGGCCAAAACCGCGCCCAGTCCGGCACCTTGCTGTTTGACGGCCAAGACATTACGCCCATGCACCAAAAAGAGCTGTACGCCGCGCGCCGCCGCATGGGCATGCTGTTCCAGTTCGGCGCCTTGTTTGCCGACCTGTCGGTCTATGAAAACGTGGCCTTTCCGCTGCGCGAGCACACCGACCTGTCCGAAGACCTGATCCGTGACATCGTGCTGATGAAACTCAACGCCGTGGGCCTGCGCGGCGCGCGCGACCTGATGCCCAGCGAAGTCTCGGGCGGTATGGCCCGGCGCATTGCGCTAGCCCGCGCCATTGCGCTAGACCCAGAACTGGTGATGTATGACGAGCCGTTCTCCGGCCTGGACCCCATTTCTTTGGGCACCGCCGCCCACCTGATCCGCCAGCTCAACGACTCCATGGGCCTGACCAGCATTTTTGTCTCACACGAGCTGGAGCAAACCTTTGCCATTGCCGACCACGTGATCATCTTGGCCAATGGCAAGGTCGCCACCCAGGGCACGCCCGACGAGGTGCGCCACAGCACGGACCCGCTGGTCTACCAGTATGTGCACGCCCTGGCAGACGGCCCGGTGCGCTTTCACTACCCCAGTGTCAGCGTGGAACAAGACTTTGGACCGGAGCGCGCGGTATGAGCTGGATCAACCCAAGAGACCTCGGCTTTGCCGCACGCCGCCAAATGGCCGAAATCGGCCACGGCGCCCGCCTGTTTTTCCGCCTGCTGACCACGCTGCCCGGCAGCTTGCGCCGTTTTGCGCTGATTCGTGACCAAATCCACTTCCTGGGCAACTATTCCCTGGTCATCATCGCGGTCTCGGGCCTGTTTGTCGGTTTTGTTTTTGGCTTGCAGGGCTACTACACCTTGCAACGCTACGGCTCGTCCGAGGCGCTGGGGCTGCTGGTAACGCTCAGCCTGGTGCGCGAACTCGGGCCCGTGGTGACCGCCTTGCTGTTTGCCGGGCGCGCCGGCACATCGCTCACCGCCGAAATCGGCCTGATGAAGGCCGGTGAGCAAATCAGCGTGATGGAAATGATGGCGGTAGACCCGGTGCTGCGCGTGCTCGCACCCCGGTTTTGGGCTGGTGTGATCACCATGCCGCTCTTGGCGGCCGTATTTAGCGCCATGGGCATTATTGGCGGCTGGGTGGTGGGTGTGCTGATGATTGGCGTCGATTCGGGCTCGTTCTGGAGCCAGATCCAGGGCGGCGTGGACGTGTGGCGCGACGTGGGCAACGGCATCATCAAGAGCGTGGTGTTTGGTTTTACGGTGACTTTTGTCGCCTTGCTCCAAGGTTTTGAGGCCCAGCCCACACCGGAAGGGGTGGCCAGCGCCACCACGCGCACGGTGGTGGTGGCTTCTTTGGCGGTTTTGGCGATGGATTTCATCCTAACCGCCATGATGTTTACGATTTAACGGTGACTAGAAAGGTGTTGCATGCAGCGCTCTAAGAATGATGTGTGGGTTGGGCTGTTTGTGCTCATCGGGGCGGTAGCCATCCTGTTTTTGGCTTTGCAGTCGGCCAATTTACTGAGTCTGAACTTCCAGAAAACCTATACGGTGACGGCCAAGTTTGACAACGTGGGCGGCCTCAAACCCAAAGCCGCCGTGCGCAGCGCAGGGGTGGTGGTGGGCCGGGTGGACAGAATCGTGTTTGACGATAAATCCTTCCAGGCCCGCGTGGTGCTGGCCATGGAAACCCGCTACAGCTTTCCCAAGGACAGCTCACTCAAGATTCTCACCAGCGGTCTGCTGGGCGAGCAGTATTTGGGGATTGAGGCGGGGGCTGATGAAACCTTGCTGGCCGCCGGCGACACGATTTCCAGCACCCAGTCCGCTGTGGTGCTTGAGAGCCTGATTAGCCAGTTCTTGTACAGCAAGGCGGCCGACGGCGCGGGCGCCAAGCAGTCTGACTAGGCTACATCGGCCATGCGCTCCCGACTTACAGGCAAGCAGAGCCGCGCCATTGCGCTGTTGCTGGCATGTCTGATTGCAAGCGGCGCGCAGGCCCAAACCGCAGGCCCTGACCCGCGCGACCCCTTAGAGCCCTTCAACCGCGTCATGTTCACCGTGAACGACGCGCTGGACCGGGCGCTGATCAAACCCGTTGCCACCGCCTACGGCAAGGTCATCCCCCGCTGGATGCGCAAAGGTGTGGGTAACTTTTTTGGCAATTTGGGTGATGTGTGGTCGGTGGTGAACAACGCGGCCACTTTCAAAGGTCGGGCCACCAGCGACAGCCTGGGGCGGGTGATGGTCAATAGCACGATTGGCATCCTGGGCCTGATGGACGTAGCCAGCGAAATGGACATCGAAAAACACCCGGCTGATTTCGGCCTGACGCTTGGACGTTGGGGCGTAAGCCCAGGCCCTTATGTGGTTTTGCCCATTCTGGGGCCCTATACCTTGCGCGAAGTCGTGGCTTTGCCGCTGGATTACCAGGGCAATCTGGCCAACCATGTGGCAGATCAGCGAACCCGCGACGGATTGACGGTGCTCAATGCCATCGACGTGCGGGAAAGCTACCTAAAGGCGGGGGATGTGATTGATGCCGCTGCGCTGGACGCGTATTCCTTCACCCGCGACTCGTATTTTCAGCGCCAGCGTTACCGCCAGTACGACGGCGAGGTGCCCGAAAGCCCGGAAGACGCGCAATAAAATTCACTTTGCATAAAAATTACCGGGGCCTGTCAGTCAGGCAGGGCGCTCGCGCGTTGCATGAATAGGCCAACCGGTCTGAAACATTAGGGAAACACATGAATCGACTGATATTTATCCGCCTGTTTGCAACGCTGGCCTTGGCCACTTCGCTGGGCAGTGCCTTTGCTGAAGACGAGGCGCCAGACGCTTTTGTCAAACGCATCTCGGTAGATGTGCTCGACACCATCAAGTCCGACAAAGCCATGCGCAATGGCGACATTGGCCGCATCGTCACCTTGGTGGACACACGCATCATGCCGCACGTCGATTTTCAGCGCATGACGGCGTCTGCCGTGGGCCCAGGCTGGCGCCAGGCCACGCCCGAGCAGCAAAAGCGCCTGCAAGACGAATTCAAGATTCTGCTGGTGCGCACCTACGCTGGTGCGCTTTCGCAGGTGAGCGACCAGAGCGTGGTGATGAAGCCCCTGCGCGCCTCGCCTGAGGACAAAGAGCTGGTGGTGCGCAGCGAAGTGCGCGGCAGCGGCGACCCGATCCAGCTCGATTACCGCCTTGAAAAAACACCGGGCCAAGGTGCCGGCTGGCGCATTTACAACCTCAACGTGCTGGGCGTGTGGCTGGTCGAAACCTACAAGAGCCAGTTTTCGCAAGAAATCAATGCCAAGGGCATTGACGGCCTGATTGACTCACTGGCCGCACGCAACAAATCGAACACCAAGAAAGTCTGACATGCTGCAACTGCCCGCCACCCTGACACACGCCCAGGCCTCGGCCTGCCTGCGGGACTTGGACCGGGCATTGGCCGCCGAGCCGGGCGCTGCGGTGCTTGACGCCACCGCATTGACCAGTTTTGACTCGTCAGCGCTGGCAGTTTTGCTGGAACTGCAGCGCATCGGTGCCCGTGCGGGCAAGGCGCTTGCGGTGCAGGGTTTGCCTGCGCGCTTGCTGGCATTGGCCACGCTTTACGGCGTGGAGTCCTTGCTTGGTGCGGCGACCGCGACTGCCGAGCCCGCAGCAAAGGCGTAATTCGCCCGCTTTCCCTGCTTTCCGCCGGGTAAGCGGCGGCGCGTAAAATCGTGGGCTTCCATGCTTGCTATTTCCTTCCAATCCATCTCCAAAGCCTATTCGTCCCCCAAAGGACCCCCAGGCACCACTTTTCTAGCGGTTGACAGTGTCAGCCTAGGCATTGAGGAAGGCGAGTTTTTTGGGCTGCTCGGCCCCAATGGCGCGGGCAAAACCACCATGATCAGCATGCTCGCGGGCCTGACCCGGCCCAGCAGCGGCTCGGCCAGCGTCTTGGGCCACGATGTGCAAAAAGACTACGCCGCCGCCCGCCGCAAGCTCGGCGTGGTGCCGCAAGAGCTGGTGTTTGACCCCTTTTTCAATGTGCGCGAGGCCTTGCGCATCCAGTCGGGCTACTTCGGCGTGAAGAACAACGACGCCTGGATTGACGAATTGTTGGAGAGCCTGGGCCTGGCCGACAAGGCCGACGCCAATATGCGCCAGCTCTCGGGCGGCATGAAGCGCCGGGTGCTGGTGGCCCAAGCCTTGGTGCACAAGCCGCCGGTGATCGTGCTAGACGAGCCCACGGCCGGCGTGGACGTAGAACTGCGCCAGACGCTGTGGCAGTTCATTGCCAAACTCAACAAACAAGGCCACACGGTGCTGCTGACCACGCATTACCTGGAAGAGGCCGAGGCCTTGTGCGGGCGCATTGCCATGCTCAAGTCTGGTCGCATCGTGGCCTTGGACCACACCAGCACGCTGCTCAAGGCGGCATCAAGCAATGTGCTGCGCTTCAAGGTGGACGGCGAATTACCGCCCGCGCTGGCTGCGCAGGCCCGCGTGACCGGTCGTATCGTGCAGTTCCCGGCGCATGACGCGCTAGAAATCGAACACTTTTTGGCCGCCGTGCGCGAGTCCGGCCTGGTGGCGCAGGACGTAGAAATCCGCAAAGCCGATCTGGAAGACGTTTTTCTGGACGTGATGCAAAAGCATGCGGGCACGGTTTCTGCTATCGGGGTGGCGTCATGAGTGGTCTGCAAACCCTGCTCTACAAAGAAGTGCTCCGCTTTTGGAAAGTCGCGTTTCAAACCATCGCCGGCCCGGTGCTCACCGCCATGCTCTACCTCCTGATTTTTGGCCACGCGCTGGAAGACCACGTCAAGGTTTACGACCAGGTGAGTTACACCGCGTTTTTGGTGCCCGGCCTGGCCATGATGAGCTTGCTGCAAAACAGCTTTGCCAACAGTTCGTCCTCGCTCATCATGAGCAAGGTGATGGGCAACCTGGTGTTCATCATGCTCACGCCGCTGTCGTATTGGCACTGGTTTGTGGCTTATGTGGGCGCGGCGGTCGTGCGCGGGCTGGTGGTGGGGGCGGGGGTGTTTGCGATATCGGCGCTGTTTACCCAGGTCAGCTTTGCCCAGCCGCTGTTCATTGTGGCTTTTGCGGTGATGGGCGCAGCACTCATGGGCACCTTGGGGCTGATTGCCGGCCTATGGGCCGAAAAATTTGACCAGCTCGCGGCCTTCCAGAACTTTGTGGTCATGCCCATGACGTTTTTGAGCGGCGTGTTTTATTCCATCCACTCGCTTCCGGCCTTTTGGCAGGGCGTGAGCCACTTCAACCCGTTTTTCTACATGATCGACGGCTTTCGCTATGGCTTTTTTGGCGTGAGCGACGTCTCGCCCTGGCTCAGTTTAAGCGTGGTGGGCGCGGCCCTGTTGCTGGTGACTGGCATTGCGCTGCAACTGCTGCGCAGCGGCTACAAGATTCGCAGCTGACATTTTTTTACGGACTCCCCATGACCGCCGACCAACTCCAAGCCCTAATTACCGCAGGCCTGCCCTGCGACCACTGCGCGCTCGAGGGCGACGGCCGCCACTGGTACGCCACCATCGTGTCTAGTGCCTTTGAGGGCAAGCGCCTGATTGGGCGCCATCAGATGGTGTACGCCACCCTGGGCACGCGCATGCAGACCGACGAGGTGCACGCCCTGTCGATGAAAACCTATAGCCCGGCGGAGTGGGCGCAGCAATCGGCCTGAGCCGATTTATAAGACCATGGACAAATTACTCATACGCGGCGGGCGCAGCCTGCAAGGCACGGTGCCGATTTCCGGTGCCAAAAATGCGGCCTTGCCCCAACTCTGCGCTACGCTGCTCACCTCCGAGCCGGTCAGGCTGCGCAATGTGCCGCGCCTGCAAGACGTGTCCACCATGCTCAAGCTCATTCGCCACATGGGCGTGCAGATTGAACAACACGCCGACGGCAGCGTCAGCGCCAATGCCGGCGCGCTGAACCTGCCCGAAGCCCCTTATGAGCTGGTGAAAACCATGCGCGCCTCGGTGCTGGCGCTGGGCCCCTTGCTGGCACGCTTTGGCCACGCCAAAGTGTCGCTGCCCGGCGGCTGCGCCATTGGCTCGCGTCCGGTGGACCAGCACCTGAAAGGGCTGACCGCCATGGGCGCCGAAATTACGGTGGAACACGGCTACATGCTCGCGCGCGTGGGCGGCGGGCGCAAGCGCCTCACGGGCGCGCGTATCACCACCGACATGGTGACCGTCACTGGCACAGAAAACTTCTTGATGGCTGCTGCCTTGGCCGAGGGCGAAACCATTCTGGAAAACGCCGCGCAAGAGCCCGAGATTCCCGACCTGGCCGAAATGCTGATCGCCATGGGCGCACGCATTGAGGGCCACGGCGGCAGCCGCATCCGCATTCAGGGCGTCGAAACCCTGCACGGCTGCGACCACCAGGTGGTGGCCGACCGGATTGAGGCCGGCACCTTTTTGTGCGCGGTGGCGGCCACCGGCGGTGACGTGGTGCTGCAACACGGCCGTGCCGACCATCTGGACGCAGTGATCGAAAAACTGCGCGCCGCTGGCGCCACAGTGACGGCAGTGGAAGGCGGCATTCGCGTGCAGTCCAGCGGGCGCCTGCAGGCCCAGGGCTTTCGCACCACCGAATACCCCGGTTTCCCGACCGATATGCAGGCGCAGTTTATGGCGCTCAATTGCATCTCGCATGGCGCGTCCAAGGCGACCGAGACGATTTTTGAGAACCGCTTCATGCACGTCAACGAGCTGGTGCGTCTGGGCGCCAACATCCAGATCGAGGGCAAAGTGGCGCTGGTGCAAGGCGTGGCCGCGCTTTCGGGCGCGACCGTGATGGCCACTGATTTGCGCGCGTCGGCCTCGCTGGTGATTGCCGGCCTGGTGGCCCAGGGCGAGACGGTGGTTGAGCGCATTTACCATCTGGACCGGGGCTACGACCAAATGGAGTCCAAACTGCGCGGCATTGGCGCCGATATTGAGCGCGTCAAATAAGGCCGGTTTTTGCACCGCCACCCAACCGAAAACGAGAACCGCATGATCACCATCGCCTTGTCTAAAGGCCGCATTTTTGAAGAAACGCTGCCGCTCTTGCGCGCTGCCGGCATCGAAGTGCTGGACGACCCGGAAAAATCGCGCAAGCTGATTCTGGACACCAACCACGCAGACGTGCGCGTGCTGGTGGTGCGGGCCACCGACGTGCCCACTTATGTGCAGTTTGGTGGCGCCGACATGGGCATTACCGGCAAAGACACGCTGCTTGAACACGGCGGCGACTGGGGCAGCGCCACCAGTGGGGCGGGTTTGTTTCAGCCGCTGGATTTGCAAATCTCCAAATGCCGCATCAGCGTGGCGGTGCGCGCCGACTTTGACTACGCCCACGCGGTGCGTCAGGGCGCGCGCCTGAAAGTGGCGACCAAGTACGTGGCCATTGCCCGCGAGTTTTTTGCCACCAAGGGCGTGCACGTGGACCTGATCAAGCTCTACGGCAGCATGGAACTCGCGCCGCTGGTGGGCATGGCCGACGCCATTGTTGATTTGGTTTCCACCGGCAACACGCTCAAGGCCAATAACTTGGTCGAGGTGGAGCACATCATGGACATCAGCGCGCGCCTGGTGGTGAACCAGGCCGCCTTGAAGCTCAAGCGCGAGCCGATTCGCAACATCATCGACGCTTTTGCCAGCGCGATTGGCAAGGCCTGAATCTGACCATGACTTTCACCGCTACGCCCGCGCGCCTGTCCACCCAGGACGCCGACTTCGAGGCCCGGTTCCAGGCCCGCCTGCATTGGTCCGCCGACACCGACGCCGCTATCGAGCAGCGCGTGGCCGACATCCTGGCCGATGTGCAGCAGCGTGGCGACGCCGCCGTGCTGGACTACACCGCGCGCTTTGACGGCCTGAGCGCCGACTCGGTTTCTGCCCTGGAACTCACCCAAGCCGAGCTCAAGGCCGCGTTTGACGCCATTCCCCAAGACCAGCGCCAGGCGTTGGAATTTGCCGCTGCCCGGGTGCGCAGCTACCACGAGGCGCAAAAACAGGCCTGCGGCCAAAGCTGGAGCTACCGCGACGCTGACGGCACGCTCTTGGGCCAAAAAGTCACGCCGCTGGACCGCGTCGGCATTTACGTGCCCGGCGGCAAGGCGGCCTATCCGTCGAGCGTGCTGATGAACGCCATTCCCGCCCATGTGGCCGGGGTGGGCGAGATCATCATGGTCGTGCCCACGCCCCAAGGCGTCAAAAACCCGCTGGTGCTGGCTGCGGCCTATGTGGCGGGCGTGACGCGCGCCTTTACCGTCGGTGGCGCGCAGGCCGTGGCCGCGCTGGCCTATGGCACGGCCACCATTCCTGCGGTCAACAAAATCACCGGCCCGGGCAACGCCTATGTGGCGGCTGCCAAGCGCCGCGTGTTTGGCACCGTGGGGATTGACATGATTGCCGGCCCGAGCGAGATTTTGGTGCTGGCCGACGGCAGCACACCGCCCGACTGGGTGGCCATGGACTTGTTCAGCCAGGCCGAGCACGACGAGCTGGCGCAAAGCATTTTGCTGTGTCCTGATGCCGCTTATATCGACCAGGTGCAGGCCGCCATTGACCGCTTGCTGCCGCATATGCCGCGCGCCGAGATCATCGCCAAGTCGCTCACCGGGCGCGGCGCGCTGGTGCACACCCGCAGCATGGAAGAGGCCTGCGCCCTGAGCAACCGCATCGCGCCAGAGCACTTGGAGGTCTCCAGCGCCGACCCGCACCGCTGGGAGCCGCTGCTGTTACACGCCGGGGCCATCTTTTTGGGCGCCTACACCAGCGAATCGCTGGGCGACTACTGCGCCGGGCCCAACCATGTGCTGCCCACCAGCGGCACGGCGCGCTTTTCCAGCCCGCTGGGCGTGTATGACTTTCAAAAACGCAGCAGCCTGATTGAAGTGAGCGCCGCCGGTGCCCGCGTGCTCGGGCCCGTGGCCGCTGTGCTGGCCTATGGCGAAGGCCTGCAAGCCCACGCCCGCGCTGCAGAAATGAGGCTCGAATGAACATGCCGCTTCCCCCAAGCCCCGAGGCGCTGGTAGCGCGGCGCATCCGCGCCGATGTGCAGGCCATGCACGCCTATGCGGTGCAAGACCCGCAAGGCATGGTCAAGCTCGACGCCATGGAAAACCCCTATCGCCTGAGCGCCGAACTGCAAAGCGCACTGGGCGCGCGCCTGGGCGCCGTGGCGCTCAACCGCTACCCCGGCGTGCGGGTGCAGCACTTGCGCGAGGCGCTGGCGCAGTACGCGCACATGCCTGCGGGCTACGACATCATCTTGGGCAACGGCTCGGACGAGCTGATTTCGCTGCTGAGCCTGGCCTGCGCTGTGGGCACTGACCGGCTAACGGGCAAACCGCCGGTGGTGCTGGCGCCCGTGCCCGGCTTTGTGATGTACGCCATGAGTGCGCAGTTGCAGGGCCTGGACTTTGTCGGCGTGCCCCTGACGCCTGACTTTGCGCTGGACGTACCCGCCATGCTGGCCGCCATTGCGCGCACCCAGCCGGCCATCGTCTACCTGGCTTACCCGAACAATCCCACCGCCAATTTGTGGAGCGAGGCCGACATGGCGCAGGTAGTAGCCGCCGCCGCGCAGAGCGGCAGCCTGGTGGTGCTGGACGAGGCCTACCAGCCTTTTTCCAGCCGCAGCTACCTGGACACCATTCGCGCCCAGCCGCAGCTCCACAGCCATGTGCTGCTGATGCGCACCCTGAGCAAATTTGGCCTGGCTGGTGTGCGCCTGGGCTATTTGATGGGGCCGCAGGCTCTGGTGGCTGAGTTGGACAAGGTGCGCCCGCCTTACAACATCAGCGTGCTCAACTGCGAGTGCGCCCTGTTTGCGCTAGAGCACGCCGAGGCCTTTGCTGCCCAGGCCCAGGCCATTTGCGAGGAGCGCGCCCGCTTGCTGCACGCACTGCGCCAGTTGCCCGGCCTGCAGGTCTGGAGCAGCGACGCCAATATGGTGTTGGTACGCGTGCCAGCGCGCGCGGGCCAAGACGCCGCCCAGGCGGTGTTTGAATCCATGCGCGCGCGCAGTGTGCTGGTGAAGAACGTTTCTAAAATGCATCCTTTGCTGGCAGACTGCCTGCGCCTGACGGTCGGCACCGCCGACGAGAACACCCAGCTGCTCGCAGCACTAAAGGCTTCCCTATGACCCAAACCGCCCTGATCGAAGTGCCCGGTGCCAACGCTGGCGGCCCACGCGCCCCGCGCACGGCCGAAGTGGCCCGCAACACCGCCGAGACGCGCATCCACGTCAAGATCAATCTCGACGGCAGCGGCCATTCGCGCCTGTCCACCGGCATTGGCTTCTTTGACCACATGCTCGACCAGATCGCCCGCCACGGGCTGATTGACCTCGATATTGAGGCCGAAGGCGATTTGCACATCGACGGCCACCACACGGTGGAAGACGTGGGCATCACCCTGGGCCAGGCGGTATTGAAAGCCGTGGGCGACAAAAAAGGCATTCGCCGCTACGGCCACGCCTATGTGCCGCTGGACGAGGCCTTGTCCCGCGTGGTGATTGACCTCTCGGGCCGCCCCGGCCTGACCATGAACATTCCCTTTACCAGCGGCAGCATTGGCGGCTTTGACACCCAGCTCACGCACGAGTTCTTTCAGGGCTTTGTCAACCACGCCGGTGTCACCCTGCACATTGACAACCTCAAGGGCGACAACGCCCACCACCAGGCCGAAACCGTGTTCAAGGCCTTTGCCCGCGCCCTGCGCAGCGCGCTCGAATACGACCCGCGCGCGATGGACGCTATTCCTTCGACCAAGGGCTCGCTCTAGCTCCTGACTCTTTGTTCCTGCGTCGCACTTGATGAAAACAGTCGCCATCGTTGATTACGGCATGGGCAATTTGCGCTCGGTCACGCAGGCCGTGATGCACGCAGCCGAGCACGAAGGCGTGCAAGCGGTGTGGGCGCGTACGCCGCAAGAAGTGATGGACGCCGAGCGCGTGGTGCTGCCCGGGCAAGGCGGCATGCGCGACTGCATGCGCGAGTTGCACGACTCGGGTATGTTGAGCGCCGTGCTGCACGCCGCTGCCCACAAGCCGCTGATGGGCGTGTGCGTGGGCATGCAAATGCTGCTCGACCACAGCGAAGAACTCGACACGCCTTGCCTGGGCCTGATGCCCGGCAATGTGGTGAAGTTCGATCTGGCCGGCCAGGTCCAGGCCGACGGAAGTCGCTTCAAAGTGCCGCAAATGGGCTGGAACCAGGTTTGGCGCAATAACCACGGCGGCGCGCCGCACCCGGTCTGGGGCGAGGTGCCCGACGGCAGTTACTTCTATTTTGTGCACAGTTATTACGCCAAACCGTCCGATGCGCGCCACAGCGTGGGCGAAACCGACTATGGTTCGCGCTTTAGTTCGGCCATTGCGCGCGATAATATTTTTGCAACGCAGTTCCACCCAGAAAAAAGCGCCAAACAGGGCTTGGCCCTGTACCGCAACTTTTTGCGTTGGAACCCGTAGTCGCTCATCCACGTTTTATTTCTTCATCCACCGCTAAAGCACCATGCTGTTAATTCCTGCGATTGACCTCAAAGACGGCCACTGTGTTCGCCTCAAACAGGGCGATATGGACCAATCCACCACTTTCGGCGAAGACCCGGCGGTCATGGCGCGCAGCTGGGTGAACAAGGGCGCACGGCGCCTGCACCTGGTGGATTTGAACGGCGCTTTTGCCGGTCACCCCAAAAACGAGGCGGCCATCCGCAAAATCCTCAAGGAAGTCGGCAGCGAAGTGGACGTGCAGCTCGGCGGCGGCATCCGCGACCTCGACACCATCGAGCGCTATCTGGACGCCGGTCTACGCTACGTCATCATTGGCACCGCAGCCGTCAAAAACCCCGGTTTTCTGCAAGACGCCTGCACCGCCTTTGGCGGCCACATCATCGTGGGGCTGGACGCGCGCGAGGGCAAGGTCGCCACCGACGGCTGGAGCAAGCTCACCCGCCACGACGTGGTCGATTTGGGCAAAAAATTTGAAGACTATGGCGTCGAATCCATTATTTACACCGACATTGGGCGCGACGGCATGCTCAGCGGCATCAATATTGAGGCCACCGTCAAGCTCGCCCAGGCCCTGTCTATCCCTGTGATCGCCTCGGGCGGCCTGAGCAATCTGGCCGACATCGAAGCCCTGTGCGCGGTAGAAGACGAGGGCGTCGAAGGCGTCATCTGTGGCCGCGCCATCTACACCGGCGACCTCGACTTTGCTGCTGGACAAGCCCGCGCTGACGAAATCAATGGCTGACGGCGGCGCGCTGTGCCGCAGCGAAACCCAGCACGGCCAAGCCGGGCAGCGTCTCACGCTGGCCAATGGCGACACGCTGTGGCTGGCTTTGCAGGGCGCGCACGTGGTGTCCTGGCAAGCGGCGGGCCGTGAGCGCCTGTATTTGAGCCCACGCAATGTGTGGGACGGCCGCAGCGCCATTCGCGGCGGCGTGCCCGTGTGTTTTCCCCAGTTCAACCAGCGCGGCAGCCTGCCCAAACATGGTTTTGCCCGCAACAGTGTCTGGACGGCGGGCCAGGCCAAAGTGCAAGACGCGCAAGTGCAGCTCGATTTGACGCTGACTTGGAGCGCCCAAACCCTGGCCCTGTGGCAGCCGCGCTTTGATGCCCGTCTGCGGGTGGCGCTGGTGCCGGGCGCCTTGACGCTGACCCTGTCGGTGCACAACATCGACACCCGGCCCCTGCAGTTTTCTGGCGCTTTGCACAGCTATCTGGCGGTGGATAACATTGCGCAAACCCGCCTGCACGGCCTGCAAGGCCAGCCCGAGTGGGACGCGCTGACCGATAGCCACGCCAGCGCCGCAGCCGAACTGCAGTTTGACGGCGAATTTGACCGCGTCTACGGTGCCGCGCCTGGCCCCTTGGCGCTGCAAGACGGCGCACACCGCCTGGAAATCAGCCAGAGCCCGAGCTGGGCCAACAGCGTGGTGTGGAACCCCGGGCGCGACAAATGCGCAGCCATGGCCGACTTGCCGCCAGATGGATATTCCCATTTCCTGTGCGTCGAGGCTGCGCAGGTGATGTCGCCCATTACCGTGGCGGCCGCTGCCCACTGGCAGGGCTGGCAGCGTTTTCGCGTGTTGCAAGATTAATTACATGCTGGCCAAACGCATCATTCCTTGCCTGGACGTGACCGGTGGGCGCGTCGTCAAAGGCGTGAACTTTGTCGAACTGCGCGACGCCGGGGACCCGGTAGAAATCGCCGCCCGCTACAACGAGCAGGGCGCCGATGAGCTCACTTTTTTGGACATCACCGCCACCAGCGACGCGCGCGATGTGATTTTGCACATCATCGAGGCCGTGGCCTCGCAGGTGTTTATTCCGCTCACGGTAGGCGGCGGCGTGCGCACCGTAGACGATGTGCGCCGTCTGCTCAACGCCGGGGCCGACAAGGTCAGTTTTAACTCGGCGGCCATTGCCCGGCCCCAGGTGATTGAGGAAGCCTCGCACAAATACGGCGCCCAGTGCATTGTGGTGGCCATTGACGCCAAGCGCCGCGTGGGCGAGGCGCTGCAACTGCGCGGCCCGGGCTGGGATGTGTTTAGCCACGGCGGGCGCCAAAACACCGGTCTGGACGCGGTGGCTTGGGCCACTGAGATGGCACGCCGGGGCGCAGGCGAGATTTTGCTCACCAGCATGGACCGCGACGGCACCAAGAGCGGTTTTGACCTTGAGTTGACGCGCGCCGTGGCCGACGCGGTGCCGGTGCCGGTGATTGCCTCGGGTGGCGTAGGCACGCTGGACCACCTGGCCGACGGCGTGAGCATTGGCGGCGCCGACGCGGTGCTGGCAGCGAGCATTTTTCATTACGGCGAATTCACCGTAGGCCAGGCCAAAGCGCGTATGGCCGCGCGTGGCATTCCCGTGCGATTGGACTGAACATGAGCTGGCTCGACGAGATCAAATGGGACGCCCAGGGCCTGGTGCCCGCCATTGCGCAAGAGCAGGGCAGCAAAGACGTGCTAATGTTTGCGTGGATGAACCGGGAATCGCTGCAAAAAACCGCCGAACTCGGCCGCGCCGTCTACTTCAGCCGCTCGCGCAACAAGCTCTGGTTCAAGGGCGAAGAGTCTGGTCATGTGCAAGTGGTGCACGAAATCCGGGTCGATTGCGACACCGACGTGGTGCTGCTGACCGTCACCCAGCAAGGGCATACTCCAGGGATCGCCTGCCACACCGGGCGCCACAGCTGCTTTTTCAGCGTCCTGAAAGACGGCCAATGGCAGACGGTGGACCCGGTCTTGAAAAATCCCGATTCCATTTACAAATAGCCCCATGACTGCCCCAGCGCCTGTATTGACACCCCTGTCCCAAGACGCCCTGGCGCGCCTGGCTGCCGTGATCGAAAGCCGCAAGGCCGCCAACGGGGGCGACCCGGCTGCTAGCTATGTGGCGCGCCTGCTGCACCAGGGTCCGGACGCCTTTTTGAAGAAAATTGGCGAAGAAGCCACCGAAGTGGTGATGGCCGCCAAAGACGCGGACCATGGCGGCGACCCGGCAAAAATCGTCAACGAGGTGGCCGACCTTTGGTTTCACTGCCTGATCGCGCTGGCGCATTACGACCTGTCGCCCGCTGATGTGGTGGCCGAACTCGAGCGCCGCGCCGGTACCAGTGGCATTGAAGAAAAAGCCCTGCGCAAGGCTTTGCTGCGCGACGCCCAGGGCGGTTAAGCGCCCGTTTTTTTACTTTTCCCTTGCGTTTTCACCCCATGAACACTCCCATTTCTTCCTTGCAAGACGCCAGCCACGCGCCAGACCACGACCCCCATTGCCTGTTTTGCAAAATCGTGGCCAAACAAATCCCCTCACGCGCGGTGTATGAGGACGCCGAGTTCTATGCCTTTCATGACATTGCACCTTGGGCGCCAGTGCATTTTTTGCTCATCCCCAAGCAGCACATCGCATCCATGGCGCACATTAGCGAGGTGCATGTTGGCCTGATGGGGCGCATGATGGCCCTAGTGCCCAGACTGGCTTTGCAAGAAGGTTGCAACCCCTATCCTGAGGGCGGCTACCGTCTGGTAACCAATACCGGGGCCGAGGGCGGACAAGAGGTACGCCACCTGCATTTCCACATCATGGGCGGTGCGCGCCCCTGGTTGCGTGGCTAAAGTGCGCCGGCATACGAGGATTCGCAGCGGCGACTAGAATTATGTTCACTATTTAGGAGGGCCCTATGGGTTTATCAACCACGCATCTGATCATATTTTTGGTCATCATCGTTGTGATTTTCGGCACCAAGAAGCTGCGCAATATCGGCTCTGACATTGGTGGCGCGGTCAAAGGTTTCAAAGACGGCATGAAAGACGGTAGCGAAAAGCCTGCCGACGCTGCCGCCCCAGCGCAGCAAGTCGCGGCCAATGCCCCGACAGCAGCCAAGGAAACCATTGACGTTGAAGCCAAATCTAAGCACTGAATGGTCTTGCATGAACGCGTCTTTGCGACAGCGACGGATTCCTAGTGTTTGATATCGGTGTTACCAAGCTGGCCATCGTCGGCAGTATTGCCTTGATCGTCATTGGCCCGGAAAAGCTGCCTGGCTTAGCTAAAACGCTGGGTGCGCTGCTGGGTCGAGCGCGTCGGTATGTGGCCGAGGTCAAAGAAGAGGTCAACCGCTCGATTGACCTCGAAGAGCTGCGCAAGATGAAGGACACCATGGAGTCGGCCGCCCAAGCGGTCGAAACCTCCATACAAAGCAGTGCCGAAGAGGTGGAAAAAACCTGGTCGACGGCGAAGGGCTTGGACGATGTGGCGGTGTCGCTGCCCTACTACTCCTTCCATCAACAGCCCAAGAAACGCTGGCGCACCAAAATCAGCGCCACCCCCAATTGGTACAAAGCCCGCTCCGGCACCCGTACCAAGGCTTTGTCGGGCGCGGCACGCGTGGCGCGCTTTCGGCCACCCAAAGTGAATCCATGAACGACTCCGGCTCCAAAGACGACGAACTAGCGGGTTCCGAGCAACCGTTTGTACAGCACTTGTTTGAACTGCGTGACCGGCTCTTGCACGCGATTTACGGCATCGCCGCCGTCTTTGGGGTGTTGGTGTTTTATCCCGGACCGTCCAAGCTCTACGACCTCTTGGCCATGCCTTTGGTGCGCGCCTTGCCCGAGGGCTCCAAAATGATTGCGGTGGGTGTGGTCTCGCCTTTTCTGGTTCCGATCAAAGTTTCGGTCATGGCGGCGATTGCCGTGTCTTTGCCCTGGATCCTTTACCAAGTTTGGGCTTTTGTGGCGCCGGGCCTGTACAAGCACGAGAAAAAGCTGGTTATGCCTTTGGTGGCGGCCAGTACCTTGCTTTTTTACGCTGGCGCGGCGTTCTGCTACTTTTTTGTTTTTGGCCAGGCTTTTCCGGCCATTCAGAAAATGGCACCGGCTTCGGTGGCGGTTAGCCCCGATATTGAGGCCTACCTGGATTTCGTCATCACCATGTTTATTGCCTTTGGCGTGGCCTTTGAGGTGCCGATTGTGGTGGTGATTCTGGCCCGCATGAAGGTGGTGACCATCGCCCAGCTCAAGGCCTTTCGCAGCTACTTCATTGTTGCGGCGGCGGCGGTCTCGGGCTTGGTCACTCCGCCAGACCCGGTGTCCATGCTGGCGCTGCTGGTGCCCATGTGCATCTTGTACGAACTCGGAATTTGGGCCGCACACATCTTTATCCGCCACACGCAGGCGCCCGACGCCGAGCCGGTCAAAGATCCGGCTTCCACTGGCGCTGAATCCTAAGCCCGGCTGCCATAGGCGCCAAAGCCTCAACTCGGCTGCGGCTTAGCGGTTTGACGTCTGCGGTCGGGGCCGCAGGCCGGGGGTGATGGCGAGTTGCAAGTTTTGCTTTTTGCGCTGCAAGGAAAACTGCGCTGCCGTGCCTGGCCTGAGCGCCGCCACTTGGGCTAACAACTGGGTCACATCTTCCACTGGCGCGCCGCCAATAGCCACAATCACGTCCCCCGGCACGATGCCGGCCTTGGCCGCCGGACCGCCTTGCAGCACGCCAGTAATGATCACGCCGTTGCGTGCGGCCACGCCAAAGGTTTCGCGCAGTTCGGGCGACAGGTCATTGGGCTCCACCCCAATCCAGCCGCGCGTGACCTGGCCGTCTTTCACAATGCCATCGAGCACCTGTTTGGCCGTGGTTATCGGAATGGCGAAGCCAATGCCCAGGCTGCCGCCCGAGCGCGAATAGATGGCGGTGTTGATGCCCAAGAGGTTTCCATTGGCGTCCACCAGCGCGCCGCCGGAGTTGCCGGGGTTGATGGCGGCGTCGGTCTGGATGAAGTTCTCAAAGGTGTTTATGCCAAGCTGGTTGCGCCCCAAGGCGCTGACGATGCCGCCGGTGACCGTCTGGCCCACGCCAAAGGGGTTGCCGATGGCCAGCACCTGGTCTCCCACCTGCAAGTTGTCTGAATCGCCCAGCACCATGACCGGCAGGCGGTCGAGTTCAATTTTCAGCACCGCCAGGTCGCTGTCGGGGTCGGTGCCGATAACCTTGGCGCGGGCGCGGCGGCGGTCGTTCAGAATCACTTCAATCAGGTCCGCGCCTTCGATCACATGGTTGTTGGTCAGCACGTAGCCGCTGGCGCTCACAATCACGCCGCTGCCCATGCCCGAGGCGCCATCGCTCTCGGCGTTGGGGTCACCGTTGAACAGGCCGGGCCACTGCTCGTGCGAGCGCGGCGGGCGGCGGTTCGAATTGCTCACGTTGATGCTCACCACCGCCTTGGACGCATTTTGTGCCGCTAGCCGAAAACTGCCCGGCGGCACCTCGCCACTGCGCAATGCTGGCGCCTGCAGCAAGGCCACGGCGCCTTCCCCGCGCGGTGCCATCCAGGCTGGCTTGAGCGTTAACACCACAAAATAAGCCGCCAGCAGCACGGTGGCGCTTTGAGAAAACAGGAGCCAAACACGCTTCATGAAAGTCCGATCCGGTGGGGCATGCGCAGGCGGCGCCGCCAAGCCTTAAATTGTAGGGTGCACGCCGGGGTCAGCGGCCGCGCCGGGTCATAGCTGCAACGGCGTCTGATAATGGCGACTTGACCGTCGTGCCGGTGCGGGCCGCCTTGGCCGCCTGCCGCTGATGGAGCCCTTGTGAAGAAAGCCAAACCCAGCCCCAAGGCGTGACCATGAAACACCATATTGACCTGTTAACTGCTCTGGACGTGATGCTGGAGCCCGCACGCTTCAAGGACTACGGCCCCAACGGCCTGCAAGTCGAGGGAAAGCGGCCCGTGCGCAAACTGGTCAGCGGTGTCACCGCCAGCCTGGCCTTGATTGAGGCCGCAGTAGCCCAGGACGCTGACGCGATTTTGGTACACCACGGCCTGTTTTGGCGTGGCTACGACGGCCGCGTGACCGGCTGGATGCGCCAGCGCCTGGCACTGCTCTTGGCGCACGATATCCACCTGTTCGCCTACCACCTGCCCCTGGATGCCCATGAAGAATGGGGCAACAACGCGCAACTCGGTCTGCACCTGGGGCTGCAGGGGCAGACGCGCTTTGGCGAGCAGCAACTCGGCTGGCTGGGCGAGCCGGCGCAGGGCATTTTTTCTGATGCCGCAGCGCTGGCCGCCCATGTGCAGTCGGTGCTGGGCCGCGCGGTGGTGCTGGTGGCGGGCAAACCGGGGCCGGTGCGGCGCATCGCCTGGTGCACCGGCGGAGCGCAAGGCTACTTTGAAGCCGCCATCGCCGCCGGGGCCGAGGCCTTTATCACCGGCGAAATCTCCGAGCCCCAGGCCCACTACGCCCGCGAATGCGGAGTGGCCTATATTGCCTGCGGCCACCATGCCAGCGAACGCTATGGCGTGCAGGCCGTAGCGCACCAAGTGGCGCTGCAGTTGGGGCTGGCGCACCTATTCATTGACGTTGACAACCCGGCCTGAGTGGGCGCTGTCCGTTTTAAACCCCCACCTTAGCCCCCAATTTGCTTTCCATCCCTATGACTACGACCGCAGCCCAAGACCTACCGATCGCCATCACCCTGGGTGACGCCGCAGGCATTGGCCCGGAAATCATCGCCAAGGCCTTTGTGGCCGAGCCGGCGCTGCTGCGACCGTGTTTTGTGGCGGGCGACGTGGCCGCCATGCGCCGCGCGCTGGCGCTGCTGGCGGGTTCTGGCGAGCCTGCCTGGCCGGTGGCGCAGGTCGCTCACCCCAGTGAAGTGCTGCAACTGCCCCCACGCTGCCTGCCGGTGCTCCAAGTGGGTGCGCCGCTCGCGCCGGTGGCTATGGGCCAGGTCAGCTCGGTGGCGGGTGAGTTTGCCGGGCGCTGCGTGGACTGGGCGGCCAAACAGGCGCTGCAAGGCCAGATTGCCGCGCTGGTGACGGCGCCCTTGCATAAAGAGGCGCTGCACGCCGCAGGCGCGCCCTACAGCAGCTACCCCGGCCACACGGAAATGCTGCAGGCCATCGCCGCCGAGCACCTGCAGACCACGGTTGCGCAGTTGCCGGTGCGCATGATGCTGGCCAACGAAGAGCTGCGCACCGTGCTGGTCAGCATCCACCTGTCGTTGCGCCAGGCGCTGGAGGCGGTGACCTTTGACAATGTGCTGCAGTCGCTCTTGATAACCCACCGCGCCTTAAAAGCGGTGCTCGGGCGGGTGCCACGCATTGCGGTGGCGGGGCTGAACCCGCACGCGGGCGAGGGCGGTCTGTTTGGCGATGAAGAGATTCGCACCATTGCCCCGGCGATTGCGGCGGCGCGTGCGCAGGGCTGCGAGGCCAGCGGCCCCTGGGCCCCAGACACGGTGTTCATGCGGGCCCGCGCGCGCCCCAGCACGGCGCCAGAATTTGACGCCGTGCTGGCCATGTACCACGACCAGGGCCTCATTCCAGTGAAATACTTGGGGGTGGAGCAGGGCGTCAATGTCACCCTGGGCTTGCCTCTGGTGCGCACCAGCCCGGACCACGGCACCGCCTTTGACATTGCCGGGCAGGGCTGCGCAGATCCGGCCAGCCTGATCGCTGCCGTGCGCATGGCCCGCCAATTGTCTGGACTGGGGTCTGAGCGGGGCTAAGAGCGTCGCCAAGGCAGGCCGCGTATTTGCAGAGGCCAAGCGCCGCACCTTGTCTCTCGGCGGTCAGCTACAATCCGACGCTTCCCACGTAGTGATTTTTCCTGAGGATTCTCATGAGCGAAACCCTCGTCGGCACCAAGCCGAACGACCCCAGCAAACGTACCTGGATGATTGCATCCTCTTGCGTTGGCCTCGCAGGCGCTGCAGCAACTGCATTGCCTTTTGTCAGTACTTTCCAGCCTTCCGAGCGCGCAAAAGCAGCCGGTGCGGCGGTTGAAGTGGATATTTCCGCTATCAAGCCGGGCGAGAAGGTCACCGTCGAATGGCGCGGCAAGCCTGTTTGGGTGGTGCGTCGCACCCCTGAGCAGCTGGCAGCATTGCCTGGCTTGGATGGCGCTTTGGCCGACCCGCAAAGTATGCGCAAGCAAGACGAGTTGACCCCCGACTATGCGCGTAACGTTGGCCGCTCGATCAAACCCGAATATTTCGTTGCCGTTGGAATTTGCACCCATTTGGGTTGCTCGCCTTCAGACAAGTTCCAGACCGGTGCCCAGGCTTCCGTGCCCGACGACTGGAAGGGCGGCTTTTTATGCCCCTGCCATGGCTCGACCTTTGACATGGCCGGTCGCGTGTTCAAGAACAAGCCCGCGCCTGACAACCTCGAAATTCCGCCGCATATGTACCTTTCCGACAGCAAATTGCTGATCGGTGAAGACACCAAGGCCTGACCATCGTAATCGGAGCACACCATGGCTGAAATGAAAGAAATCTCTCCTAACGCGCCCGCTGGCGCCAAGTTGCTGAACTGGGTGGACAACCGTTTTCCCCTGAGCAAGCTCTACAACGACCACTTGGGATCGTATTACGCCCCCAAGAACTTCAACTTCTTTTACATCTTTGGTGCGCTGGCCACCTTGGTGCTGGTCATCCAGATCGTGACCGGTATTTTTCTGGTGATGCATTACAAACCCGATGCCGCGCTGGCCTTTGGCTCGGTCGAATACATCATGCGCGACGTGCCATGGGGCTGGTTGATACGCTACATGCACTCCACCGGCGCGTCGGCCTTCTTCATCGTGGTCTACATGCACATGTTCCGCGGCCTGATTTATGGCAGTTACCGCAAGCCACGCGAGCTGGTGTGGCTGTTTGGTTGCGGCATTTTCCTGTGCCTGATGGCTGAGGCCTTCATGGGCTATCTGCTGCCTTGGGGCCAGATGAGCTACTGGGGCGCCCAGGTGATCGTTAATTTGTTTGCCGCTGTGCCCTTTGTCGGCCCAGACCTGGCTTTGCTGATTCGCGGCGACTACGTGGTCGGCGACGCCACCTTGAACCGCTTCTTCAGCTTCCACGTGATTGCCGTGCCCCTGGTGTTGCTGGGCCTGGTGGTTGCGCACATCATTGCTTTGCACGAAGTCGGCTCCAACAACCCCGATGGCGTGGAGATCAAGGCCACCAAAGGCGCTGACGGCAACCCGCTCGACGGCATTCCCTTTCACCCCTACTACACGGTGCACGACATTTTTGCCGTGAGCATGTTCCTGATGGTTTTTACCGCCATCATCTTCTTTGCGCCCGAGTTTGGTGGTTACTTTTTGGAGTACAACAACTTCATTCCGGCTGATCCGCTCAAAACTCCGCTGCACATCGCGCCAGTCTGGTACTTCACGCCTTACTACTCCATGCTGCGAGCGATTACCGGCGAAATGGTGCTGGTGCTCATTGCCTGCGTGGTCGGTGCCGCCGCCTTCAGCGTCTTGAAGATCAAGATGCCTGCGATCTTCAAGATCGTCATTGTGGGCGCTGCTGCTGCAGTGACCGCCATGATGCTGTCGATCGATGCCAAGTTCTGGGGCGTGGTCATCATGGGTGGCGCAGTCGTCATCCTGTTTTTCCTGCCTTGGCTGGACAACTGCGCGGTCAAGTCGATTCGCTACCGCCCAGACTGGCACAAATACATGTACGGCATTTTCGTGGTCAATTTCATTGTCCTGGCCTATCTTGGCGTGCAGCCACCGTCGGCCATTGGCGAGCGCGTGTCGCAAGTCGGCACCCTGTTTTACTTTGGCTTTTTTCTCTTGATGCCCTGGTGGAGCAAAATGGGCGAGACCAAGCCGGTTCCCCTGCGCGTCAACTTTGTCGCCCATTGAGCTGGAGTTTGAACAAATGAAAAAAATCGTACTCAGCCTGATCACCGCCCTGGGCCTGATGGTGGGGGCGCAAGCCAACACCGGCGGTATTGCCTGGGACAAGGCCCCCAACAATATCAACGACATGGCGGCCCTGCAAAGCGGCGCCAAGACCTTTGTCAACTACTGCCTGAACTGCCATGCGGCTGCGTTCATGCGTTTTAACCGCCTGAAAGACATTGGCCTGACCGACCAGCAGATCAAGGACAACCTGCTGTTCACCACTGAAAAAGTGGGAGAGACCATGAAAGTTGCAATGGACCCTCGCCAGGCCAAAGACTGGTTTGGTGGTAACCCGCCTGACCTGACCCTTATGGCCCGTTCCCGCTCCGGTGCGCAAGGCACGGGTGCGGATTACATCTACACCTACTTGCGCACCTTCTACGTTGACGACAAAAAGGCCACGGGTTGGAATAACTTGGCTTTCCCCAACGTCGGCATGCCGCATGTGCTGTGGGAATTGCAGGGCAAACGCGCTGCGGTCTACAAAACGGAAATGGTGCACGGTCATGAAACCGAAGTTTTCAAAGGCTGGGAACAGCTCACCCCCGGTAAGATGACCCCCCTGCAATACGACGAGGCCATGGGTGATCTGGTGGGTTACCTGCAATGGATGTCCGAGCCTGCCCAAGGCAAACGGGTGCAGGTCGGTGTATGGGTGCTTTTGTTCTTGCTGGTAATGACCTTTTTCACCTGGCGCCTGAATGCGGCGTACTGGAAAGACGTCAAGTAAGCCCTTTTGCCAAGCGATAGCGCGGCCGCGATTTGCGGTCGTTGTTCATTACAGAGTGGGCCCGCCGAGCGCTGCCCACTCTTTTTATTTTTTAGGAGTCCCCCGCCATGATGGTGCTGTATTCAGGAACAACCTGCCCCTTTTCCCACCGCTGCCGCTTTGTGCTGTTTGAAAAAGGCATGGACTTCGAAATCCGGGACGTGGACCTGTACAACAAGCCCGAAGACATCAACGTCATGAACCCCTATGGCCAGGTGCCTATCCTGGTCGAGCGCGATTTGATTTTGTACGAGTCGAACATCATTAACGAGTACATTGACGAGCGCTTCCCCCATCCCCAATTGATGCCCGGCGACCCGGTAGACCGCGCCCGAGTGCGCCTGTTCCTGCTCAATTTTGAGAAGGAACTCTTTGTGCACGTCAGCACCCTGGAAGCCCGCAGCTCCAAGGGCAACGAAAAGGCGCTGGAAAAAGCCCGCGCCCACATCCGTGACCGCCTGACCCAACTCGCCCCCGTGTTCCTGAAAAACAAGTTCATGATGGGCGACAACTTCTCCATGCTCGACGTGGCGATTGCGCCATTGCTGTGGCGCCTGGAGTACTACGGTATTGACCTGAGCAAAAACGCCGCGCCCTTGCTCAAATACGCCGAGCGTATTTTTTCGCGCCCCGCGTACATCGAGGCGCTCACACCGTCCGAGAAGGTCATGCGCAAGTAATCTGCGGTTCTGCGACCCATGCAAGCCCCAGCCACCACATCCACCCGCCCGTACATGGTTCGCGCCATGTACGACTGGTGCGTGGACAACAACTGCACACCCTTTATTGTGGTGGCAGTAGACGCCAGTGTGCGCGTGCCGCAGGAGTTTGTGCAAAACGGCGAAATCGTGCTTAACGTCAGCCTGGGTGCCACCAGCAATATGACCTTGGGCAACGACTACATCGAGTTCAAGGCGCGTTTTGGTGGCGTGGCGCGCGAGATTTGCGTGCCCATGGGCCGTGTCTCTGCCATTTATGCACGTGAAAACGGGCAGGGAATGACCTTCCCGATTGAGGCGGCCAACCCCGACGCTGCCAGCAGCGCAAAGCCCGGCGCAGTCAGCGCGCCAGGCGCGTCTGCCGGTGCCGCACCGCCGCCCGTGCTGGGAATTGTGCCCAGCGACGAGGGCGCCAAAGAAACCGACCCCAAGCCGCCCACAGGCCCGCGTCCGTCGCTGAAACGCGTGAAGTAAATGGACTCAAATTAGTCGCGCAGAAGTGCGCTTTGCAGCCGGGCCCGCACAGGCCCTGCGTTAGAATAAAACCCGTGCCGATTTAGCTCAGTTGGTAGAGCAACCGCCTTGTAAGCGGTAGGTCATCAGTTCGAATCCGATAATCGGCACCACCCTTCAAAAGCCTGACTTGTTCAGGCTTTTTTATGCGTTCTGCGAATTGCGAAACCGCACCAGTTGCGAAAAGGAACGCGTTCAGAGTTTTACATTGGACGTTTGGAGTGCATCGGCTCATTCATCGAAGTGCCGTAGACTCAGGCTGCTGGAGCCATTGATTTTCTTTCTCATTTTCTTGCTTCGAAGTCTTGCCAGTCGCAGGGCTGACAGAGAAGCAGAGAAGAAAATTGGTGCCCAGGAAGGGACTCGAACCCCCACGAAGTTACTCGCTAGTACCTGAACCTAGTGCGTCTACCAATTCCGCCACCTGGGCATTTCAGGAAAGAGAGCAATTGTATCAAACAAGTTAGCCAAACCAGCGCCTTGCTGGACGAAGTTGAAGGTGTTGTTCAAGGACACCGTGATGGACACGGTTTTGTGTCGCGCGATGATGGCGGCCCAGACATCTATTTACCCCCCAATGAGATGCGCGCGGTGCTGCACAAAGACCGCGTCAAGGCGCGCATTGTGCGCAGCGACCGCAAGGGTCGGCCCGAGGGTCGGGTGCTGGAAATTGTCGAGCGCTCGACCCAGCCCATCATTGGCCGCTTGCTGCAAGAAAGCGGCGTGTGGCTGGTCGCACCCGAGGACAAGCGCTACGGCCAGGACATTCTGATTCCGCGCGGGGGCACGGGCAACGCCAAGACCGGTCAGGTGGTGGTGGTGCAACTCACCGAGCCGCCAGCCTTGTTTGGACAGCCCGTGGGCCGGGTACAAGAGGTGCTGGGCGAGGTGGACGATCCGGGCATGGAGATTGAAATCGCGGTGCGCAAATACAGCGTGCCGCATGAGTTTTCGCTTGCGTGCATGGCGCTGTCCAAGACCCTGCCCGACGCGGTGCGGCCCCAAGACCATGCCCATCGCGTTGACCTGACTGATGTCCCGCTGGTTACGATTGACGGCGAAGACGCGCGGGATTTTGACGACGCGGTGTATTGCGAACCTGCTACCCAAGGTCGTGGCAAATCGGCCGTCAAGGGCTGGCGTTTGCTGGTGGCGATTGCCGACGTGAGCCATTACGTGGAAAACGGGTCGGCCATTGACATTGAAGCCTACGACCGGGCCACCAGCGTGTACTTTCCGCGCCGGGTCATCCCCATGTTGCCCGAGAAGTTGTCCAACGGCCTGTGTTCTCTCAAGCCCGAAGTCGAGCGCTTGTGCATGGTCTGTGACATGTTTGTCACGCTCGAGGGCGAAGTAACGGCCTACCAGTTTTACCCGGCCGTGATGTGGAGCCACGCACGCTTTACCTATACCGAAGTGGCTGCCATTTTGGGCAACACGCGCGGGCCGGAGGCGCAAAAGCGCAAGGCCTTGGTGGGTGATTTGCTCAATCTGCATGGTGTCTATGAGTCGCTGCTCAAGTCGCGCCAGCGTCGCGGCGCGGTGGACTTTGAGACCACCGAGACGCAAATCGTGTGTGATGAGACCGGTCGCATCGAAAAGATCGTACCGCGCACCCGCAACGTGGCGCACAAGCTCATTGAAGAGGCCATGCTGGCGGCCAACGTCTGCAGCGCGGACTTCATTGCGCAAAGCAAGCACGCTGGCCTGTTTCGGGTGCACGAGGGCCCCACCGCAGAGAAGGTAGAGGCCTTGCGCGCCTACCTCAAAGCCATGGGCATTGGCATGTCCGTCAGCGACACGCCCAAGCCGGGCGAGTTTCAGATGATTGCTGCGGCCACCAAAGACCGGCCCGACGCCGCGCAGATCCATTCCATGCTGCTGCGCTCCATGCAGCAGGCAATTTATACGCCGGGCAACAACGGCCACTTTGGCCTGGCCTTTGACGCCTACACCCACTTCACCAGCCCGATCCGGCGCTACCCCGATTTGCTGGTGCACCGGGTGATCAAGGCGGTGCTGGCCAACGCCAAATACCATTTGCCAGTGTTGCCCATGCCTGGCGAGGCGCACGCCAAGCTGGCGCGCCGCCTGGAAAAAGGCAAGGCCGCCAAGGCGCAAGAGCCGGGCGCCAAGCCCAAAAAGGCCAGCGCCGAGAACCTGGCCTGGGAGGCCGCCGGCCTACACTGCAGCGCCAACGAGCGCCGCGCCGACGAGGCCAGCCGCGACGTGGAAGCCTGGCTCAAATGCAAGTACATGTACGAGCACTTGGGCGAGGAATACAGCGGCGTGGTTACCTCGGCCACCTCGTTTGGCCTGTTTGTGACGCTCGACGCCATGTACGTCGAAGGCCTGGTGCACATCACGGAGTTGGGCGGTGAATACTTCCGCTTTGACGAAGTGCGCCAAGAACTGCGCGGCGAGCGCACCGGCATGCGCTACGCCATCGGCACCCGGGTGGACATTCAAGTCAGCCGCGTGGACCTGGACGGCCGCAAGATCGACTTTCGCCTGGTGCAAAACGGCCAGCCGCTCACGTCCAAGACCTTGCTCGACAAGGGTTCGGACCTTGAGCGCGGTTCGCGTGACCGTGGCAGCCGCGAGCAGGCACCTGCCCGCAGCAAGTCGGGCAAGAGTGCCAGCGCCAAGGCCCCCATGGTGGAGAAAAAGGCCACCGCTAAAAGCAAGACGCCGCGCAAGCGGCGTTAAGCAGGCTTTAACTCCCCCGCAGCAAAAACACGCCAGCGTCGCGCCGACCGCCCTTTAATCCAAGGGTTGGCGGGCGTCTTCCCGCTTTTTCAGCTTGTAAGCGCTTTCGCATCGACCGCGTCAAGCCGGTCCAGCACCGCCAATGCGAGTTGCACATCGCCCGTCGCTGCCATGGCGCGGAAGTGGTTTTCTGTGTCCCAGGCAGAGAGGGCGTGGGCGCTGAGTTGCTCGACCAGCTTGTTCATGCTCAGGCCCCGGCTCTGCGCTAGGGACTTCAGACGCTGCGCCGTGTCGTCGGGCAACCGTATGGTTAAGGTGCTCATTTCCATTCCTCCAGACATTGCGCGGGAGTCATTACCCGCAGTTTCCCCAAACGCAACTCGCCGCCGCGCAGGTCACGTAAATTGTGTGTGACGATAGCCTGCGCTCCGCCTGCCAGTGCCAGTTCAATCAAATGGTTGTCCGCCTCATCGGGCAAATTTGGCCGCCATCCGTAGTACACCGTCACCCAGCGGCCCTGCCTGGCCAGCGCCGCCAGCACTTGCTGCCGCTCGTCTGCGTTAGTGCCTTCGCCCCACACGGGGCGACCCAGCAAATCTTGGTATTCCGACCACAGTGCATTGCCAAACAAAGCCTGGAATTTTCCTTCCAGTACGCGGCGCAGCACCATACGTGATGCCCCACCGGCTGAACGCAGCCCCGCGACGAAAACGTTGGTATCGATGACAAGCGAAATCATAGTGATAGCATAGGTGCTGTCACTAAGTTTTGCAAGTGGCTTTAACCCGCTCGCAGCAAAAACACGCCAGCGTCACGCCCCAGCGGCGCAGCCAGCCGTTGCACCAAGAGCCGGTAGGTATCCAGGTCAAAGGCCAGGCGCTGGCGGGTTTGCAGGGCGTCTGCCAAGTCGGCCTCGTCATGCACCGTGGCCACGTGGCACCATTGGTCAAAGACGTGGATGTCGGTGCGCTCGGTGCGGGCGTCAAATTCGCGCACTGCAACCGGTGCGGGGTGGGGCCAGGCTTGCAGGCGGTGCTGGGCCAGCGCCATTTGCAGGCGCAGGCGGTGGACCGCTGCGCTCTCGCGCCCGGCGCACACGCCCTTGCACTTTCCTATCTGGCTGGCAAAGCAGGCGCCTTTGCCAGACTCCAAGCCCAGCTCCTGCGGGCACAGGCCGTGGTTGTCGCACAGGGTGCGAAGTGCGTCAGAAGCCTGGCGTTTGGAGCGGTACACGCCATAGAGCTGGTGCAGCGTGCCGGGGTGCTGCGCGTCCAGGCCCACCAGGCGAAGTAGCGGGCGGGCGTTGGGGTCGTCGGACAGCTCCCAGGCGCTCAGGCCCTTGCTTTGGCGCAGCTGGCGGTTGTGGATGGGCTGCATCGACTTGACCAGACGCGCTTCGAGCAGCAGGGCGCCGAGTTCGCCCGCCGTTTCACGCCACTCCACGCGGCGGATTTCTTGCAGGATGCGCATTTCGCGGGCCTGTTTGGTGGACGCCTGAAAGTGCGACAGCACGCGCGTGCGCATGTGAATGCTTTTGCCCACGTACAGCGGAATCTCGCCTTCGCCGTAAAACAGGTAGACGCCGGGCGTGTCTGGAATGTCGTGGATGGGGGTTTCGAGTTGCGGCGGCACGCTGGCGCTGCCTTGGAGCAGGGCGGCGGCCTCGCGCTGTAGTGCGTCGAGCCCCAGCTCGCGCTGTGCGACCTGCAGCCAAGCCAGCACCACGTCCACGTCGCCCATGGCGCGGTGGCGTGCCAGCGTTTGCAGACCGTGGCGCTGCAAAATAGCGTCCAGGCCGTGGCCTTTGTGCTGCGGGTACAGCTTGCGCGATAAGCGCACGGTGCACAGGGTTTTGACACTGAGCGCATGGCCCATGCGCTCAAGCGACTGGTGCACAAAACCGTGGTCAAAGCGCACGTTGTGGGCCACAAACACCGCGTCGTCCAACAACTCGAGCAACTGGCGCGCCACGTCTTCAAAGGGCGGCGCATCTTGCACCATGGCGTCGGTGATGCCGGTCAGGCTTTGGATAAAGGGCGGAATGCGACAACCGGGGTTAACCAGCGTGCTCCAGCGCGCCACTTCCACGCCGTGCTCAATACGCACAGCGGCGATTTCGGTAATGCGGTCGTGCTGTGCGTTGCCGCCTGTGGTTTCCAGGTCGAGCATGACGTAGCAGGGCAGCATGGCGGCAGCGTCAGTGATTAACAAAACATCAGTGCCAGCCAGGCCGGGTCGTCGAGCAGGTGGATGGCGCCATAGGCGCCAAAGCGGTAAGTCCAGCCTTGCAAGAGCGCCAACCGGTCACCCCAGCCCGAGGCAAAAAACAAGTTGAGCGCTAGCACAGGCGATGGCTTGGCGCGCTGCAATTGCATCAAATATCGAAGGCGTGAAAGCCAAACACCCCGGCGCGCCGGTCGGCAAAAAAGCGCTCCAGCGTGTCTTTGACGGTGCGAAAAGCAAGCTCGTCCCAGGGGATGTCGGCCTCGTCAAACAGCAGCGCCTCTTGCGTCTCGGTGCCCGGATTGAACACGTCGCTCAGCAGCTCGGCGCGGTAAAACAAATGCACTTGGCCCACCCGCGCCACGTT